>CAILUF010000109.1 GCA_903837365.1 uncultured Alphaproteobacteria bacterium
CTTTAAATTGCGAAAGCAAAATAAAAACCAGAATTGTTAGATGTTTTTTCATTTTTGTTTTGTTGTATCTGAGAATGGCTCTACGCCAGTAAATAAAGTTTAATTATTTACTACAACAACTTAGATTAAGCAATTGGAAATGCTGGATTAGGAAGCTTTTAATTTTGTTATTTTTATTTATAAAAATCATTTCTTTTTTAACTTTTCTTTAATTTAAATTAATCATTTTTAACCGTCAATACCCTTTTGGCATTACTACAACTCAAAAATATTATCATGCTTTGTTATCGAATTTTTAATAATTTAAATTGAAATTTTTTTTTAAATTTTGTATATCTTTTAATTAGATTTTAATTTTATAACTCAATTTTGCCCTCAAAATTTCCAAAAACTTATTATGAAAATTTGCCAATTTTGATCAAAAATTGCATATATTTTTTTAATAAATCGGGAGCCAACACCACGTTAACCCGACATGTAGCTGTATTTCTTTATTGAAAGTTTTTTATTCCAGCCACTCCCGACAATTACAATTTTATAACTGGATAATTTATTTTCAAATATTTTTTATAACTTTTTTAGTTTTTAATATTAGTTATTGTTTATTGTTATATCTCTTTAGTTTCAACAACTAATTACTACTTATATATTTAAATCTTTTATTTGAATTTTATTTGGATATGCCGATAAAATCGATGGATCTAGCTATTGACTCGTGATCAACAAATTTATTACATTATTTACAAGTGAGCCTAGCATAATTAAAACTTTCAACGATTTTTAAATTAATAATCATTGAAAGTTTTTTGCAAATATATTCCTTTAATTTTCTAGCCTTATTATCAGATCATGAATATTATCTAGATCGCTAAAGCTAAAGCTAATTCTACCGGATCCGTTATTTCCATTGTATGAAATTTTGACTGGGAGTCCAGTTAGTTCCGCGAGTTTATTTTCAAGATCGCTTAATGACTGAGGATTGACATATTTAATTTTTGACTCCGTTCTATATAAAAGCGGAACATTTTTAGTTTTCTCATCTCTAACGATTTCCTCGGTTTCTCTTACAGTTAATGAATCAGATAGGATTTTTTTTGCCAATTCTTCAGGATTATCTGAGTTTATTATCGCTCGCGCATGTCCCATTGATAATAATTTTTTATCCAAAAATTCTTGCACTTCATCCGGTAGATTTAGCAAACGCAATAAATTTGCAATGTGACTTCTACTTTTACCAACTTTTTTAGCAATCATCTCTTGTAGATAGGAAAATTCTTCAATTAATTTTTTATATCCCTTAGCTTCCTCAATAACCGACAAATCTTCACGCTGAATATTCTCAATTAAGGCTATTTCTAAAGCATCATGATTATTAATTTTCCTAACAATTGCCGATATAACTTGAAGTCCAGCTAGTTTTGTAGCGCGAAATCTTCTTTCGCCAGCAATGATTTCGTATACATCTTCTTCACCTTTTTTTCGCAATAAAATTGGCTGAATCAAACCTTTTTCTTTGATAGACTCGGCAAGTTCTATTATTTCATTTTGCGGAAAACTTTGTCTTGGCTGATAAATTCCAGCAACAATCTTTTCAACTGAAATTTTCTCGACAATATCACCACTATTTGTTGATAGACTGCCGATTAATTTTGATTTATTATCGCCTAGAAGCGCGGAAAGTCCACGTCCTAGTTTTTTTTCGTGCGCAACTTGCTCTGTCATAAGTTTTAATTTTATTAGTTGATAA
>CAILUF010000110.1 GCA_903837365.1 uncultured Alphaproteobacteria bacterium
CGCAAACTTTGCCCTGCAAATAAACCAAATTCACCACACTTATTGAAAAAAGAAGTACGTGCACCGTAACTCATTCTTTCGCCCGTTTCATTTCGATCATATCCAGCAATCCGATCAGCAATAAATAAATTGCTAAAACTCAATTCACTATTATTGCCATCCTCATTAGGTAATTTGTTAAATGTTTTTTTATTTCCAGTTGAAACTAAACTTGCCATTGGCTCAATCATCAAGGTATTTGATTTTGATTTACGAACCATTGGTAATCGCCAATTTAAGGACAATTCAGTTTTATAATTAGATTGTGTTTTTTCATAATTATTGACGTTAACCTGTTTGGAATTATCATCAAGCCAATAATAATCATTTTGAAATTTGGCAATTAAATCAACTAAATTTCCTTTGAAGTTGAAGGGAATATTTGCTTGCGGAATCATTGTTAAACGACGATATTGCAGACCATCTTGTCTTTGTAAAATCGTAGCGTTGGATTTTAAAGCAATTTTTTCCTTAAAGAAAAAAGGTTTCGATTCAACATAGGAATCAATTGATGGCAAAATAAACGGCGCAGTTTTTTCTAGATTTTGCTTTTCTAATTCTTGAAAGCGAATTGATTTAATCCCTAAATAATTTCTGCCTTTGATGTAATCAAGATTTAATTTTGATGTTGTGAATGCCGAATAATTAAAGTGATAATCCCTTTGATAATATCTATCCGAAACTGTATTTAATAAAAAATCTGCACCGATATTTTGAGTAAAATCAAAATCACCTTTTCCTTCTAATTGCCAACGATATTGCTGATTAGTTCTTTGAATGATTACTGTATCGACATTGTTGTGAATGGTGTTATTAGCAATTTCTAAGCTCATATTATATCGGCCAAATTTTGTGTAATGGCGAAGATCATTATCGATTATAAATTGTTTATTTCTAGTATATAGCAATGGCGTTATAGTTAAATCAATTTGCGGATTTATCACTAGATAATAAGGAATTTTAATACCCAAACCAAAGTTGGAATTTTTAACATAGGACGGAGCAAGGAGACCAGACTCACGCTTTTTAGCTAGTAATGGCGTACTCAGATAAGGTGTGTAGAAAATTGGAAAATTATAAATACGAAAAACTCCGTGACTAGTTTTCATATTTTGTTTATTACGATCAATGGTAGTTTTGCGCGAAGAAATTGTAGCAAAATTTTTGAGAAATCCAGCCTTAGTTTCATCCTTAACAATTTCATCATTAGGGCAAAATGAGAAAAAAGAATTGTAAAGCGTTGTCACCTCTGCAGATTCACGAATAATTTTATTTGAATTAAGATATGAACCATCAATAAAAAATAGCATACTATTAAAGAAAGTTCCGCGAGAAAAATCATCACTAATTTCAGCTTTACTTCCCCTAACAAAACCAACTTCGAGATTTTTAATTTTCAAATTTCCAAGAGCTGTAATTGATTTATTAAATTTATCATAAATAATTTTATCAGCATATACAGTCGATAAACCCTTTGAAACTTCGACATTTCCTTTGGCAATCAAAATTTGACGATCCTTATCGCCATCAATTATTTTAGCTTTTAAAATTACTGGTAATTTATTTTTATCTTCACTAATTGTTGGTATAGCATAAGATATTTTATTTAAACCAAATAGAATTAAAAGAAAAGCAATAAAAGATATTTGAATATAATTAAATTTTGTGTAAATAATTAATCTTAACTTCATTACAACAAGTTGAGTTTTTTAGGGCGAAATTTTTTTAACCAAATTGCAATCATCATTCGCGATAACGAAATTGACGAAAACATTGAGGCAGTAATACCAATTCCAAGTGTTACTGCAAAACCTTTAACTGCACCATTGCCAAAAACATAAAGGAAAAAAGCGACGATTAAGGTTGTTAAATTAGAATCGATAATTGTTCTATAAGCTTGATCAAAGCCTTGTTCAACAGCGATAAAAACCGATTTATTTTCGCGCAACTCCTCTTTGATTCTTTCGAAAATTAAAACATTAGCATCAACTGCCATGCCCATAGTTAAAATAATTCCAGCAATTCCCGGAAGTGTTAAGGTTGCCCCAAGAACTGCTAAGCAAGCAATGATTATGGCGATATTTATCAGCAATGCTAGATTTGCAAATATCCCGAATAACCCGTAAAAAATTATCATGAAAATTCCTACAAAAACAATTGCCATTAATGACGAAATTTTACCACTACGAATTGAATCAACTCCAAGCGAAGGTCCAACGCTTCGCTCTTCAATAATTTTTAGTGGAGCAACTAATGCACCAGCTCTTAATAACAAAGAAACTTGATTAGCTTGTTGAGTTGTAAAATTTCCTGAGATTACGCCAGAGCCCTGGGTAATTGCGCTATTAATTTTCGGAGCGGTAATGACCATTCCATCAAGAACAATCGCAAAAATTCTTCCAATATTTTCTTTGGTTATTTGGGCAAATTTTCTTGCCCCAACGGCGTTGAAACGGAAAAAAACTGCTGGACTTCCTTCGTGATATGTAGCATTAGCATCGATAAGTAAATCTCCACTCAATACCACATCCTTATTTAATAAAATCCCCCTGCCTGTTTGATCATAAGCTACAAAGTTTTGAGAGCTAAAATTATTATTATCATCAGCCAAAAAATGAAAAGTTAGTTTAGCTGTTTGACCTAGTAATTGCTTGAGTTCATCGGAATTTTGTAAGCCAGGAACTTGTAACAAAATTCGATTTTCACCTTGCGCTTGAATTGATGGTTCCTTGGTACCATTTTCATCAACCCTTCTTCTAATAATTTCAATTGATTGCGCAATTAATTTTTGACGCATTTTGCGCAATTCAACATCGCTAAAATAAATCTGAAATTTTCCATTATCTTCATCAACAGTGTAATCGCGTGAATTTTTTTTGAGTAAATTTTTAGCTGATTTAATTTGCTCATCATCAGAAATATTAAAAATAATTTTATTTCCCACAACCTCAAAAACAGTTCGCAAAGCATCTTTTTGGAAATTATCCGAGAGGTCTTCACGCAATTGCTGAAGTTGTTCGCGTAGATAATATTCAAAATCAACTTCAATCATTAATTGCGATCCACCCTGCAAATCAAGGCCTAAATTAATTTTTTTATCTGGCAAAATTTTATCAATAAAAGAATTTAATGATAATTTTGAAGATTGATTTTCTTCAATTTGTTCACCCAAATTATGATCGCTAAATAGAAAGCTAGGAAGAGCGTAAAAAATAGCCAGAGCACAAAAGGCAAGGATCGCAGTGATTTTTATTTTAGAAAAATTAAGCATATCATTAAAATTTATAATTATTTTTTATCAATTTTTTTTTGATTTTTTTCAGTTTTTTTAGGACTATTTTTTTCAATTTTTTTCTCAGC
>CAILUF010000111.1 GCA_903837365.1 uncultured Alphaproteobacteria bacterium
ATGTTAGTTAGAAAAAAATTTTTTTAAGAGTTTTGATTTTATTTTATTTTAAACTGTTTTAAATTATATAGGTAATTATTTTTGAAACATCGCTAATAATAACAATTAAATATGAAAATCCAATTGCTGAAATGATATAGCATTTCAGCTTTAATGACCATTATAACAAAATATTAAAGCGTCGAGAATATTATTTTAATCGCTCTAAAGCAAAGAGGTTAATTCACAAACTATCAGTTTAGAGTTGAAATATTATTATTCAACGATGCGCCATAAAACTTTTTTGATCCACAAGCGGAAGCGATCAATGTAACTAAACACCGCAGGTAAAACTACTAAAGTCAAAATAGTTGAAGAAATTAATCCACCAATTATCGCAACTCCCATCGCTGTTCGCATCGAAGCAGTTTCACTTAAGCCAATTGCTACGGGTAAAGTTCCAACAATTAAAGCAATTGAAGTCATGAGGATTGGACGCAAACGAATTTTCCCAGCCGTTAACAATGCCTCTCTTCTACTCTTTCCTTCGTCAATCAAACGATTAGTATAATCAATTAATAAAATTGAATTTTTTCCAGAAACACTTACTAACATAAAAACGCCAAGCATTGTAAAAATATTTAACGATTCATTCATCAATAACAAAGCAAAACTAGCTCCACAAAATGCCAAAGGTAAGGCTAATAAAACCGTGAAAGGAATTATAAAAGATTCGTAAAGACTCGTTAAAATCAAATAGATAAAAATAATCGATAACAATAATGCCAATCCCATCGAACTCATCATCTCTTGCATATTTTCCGAGTCACCTGAAAAACTATAACGAACATCATTAGGAATTTTTAATTCACCTTCTTTAAATGATTTTTCAACTTCAGCCATAACGTCTCCCAATCCAACTCCACTAGCCAAGCTAGCAGTAATTTGAATATATCTTCCCCGATCTTGGCGATTGATAGTTGCAGGTTCAATTCCTTCTTGAGTAGAAGCAATATCAGCTAGACGGATTAATTTGTTATTGATATTGGGAACAAAAATTTTATTAAAATTTTCTTTTAAATCCCTCTGCCCTTCTTGTAGTCTAACTCGCAAATTATATTCCAAACCATTTTGTCGCAATTTAGTTGGGGTGTAACCTTCAACATATCCGCGCAATTCATCACCAACCGCTTGGCCGTTAACTCCGTAAGCTTTCGCACTAGCATCATTAACTTTGACGCGAAACTCTGCGCGAGTAGCTTTATTGCTATTATCCAAATCTTTTAGGCGCGGATCTTGTTGAAGTTTTGCAAAAACTTTCATGGCATATTTTTCAAGCGAATCTTTGTTAGAAGATGTTAAAAATAAGTTAAAAGGTTGACCGCGAGTAGCACCTCCCGAAGGATCAAAATCCTTAACCGCAGGATTAGCATATTTAAAATCTTTTAATTTTTGACGAAGCTGTTCTTTAAATTCTGTGGTAGTAATATCGCGTTGTTTTTTGGGTTTTAATTTAACATAAATTTCACCGCGATTTGCCTGTCTTGACATAGTTCCAGCCGAAACTGCCGAAATATTTACTTGCGGAAATTGATGAATAATCTCATCGATTTTTAAAGCGGTTTGCGCAGTTGCATCAAGACTCGAATCAGCACTTAATTCAAGGCTTATCGTCACTTCGCCATTATCAGTTTCGGCCATAAAAGTTTTAGGAACGAATTTGAAAGCGTAAATACTAATCGAAAAAATTATTATCGTAAAAACTAAAATTTTCTTAGGATGATCAATTGAAAAAATTAAAATTTTCTCATATTTATTTTCGAGTAAAGTTTGAAAATTATCGAATTTTTTGACAAGTTTGACAATAAAGAAATTGCTTTTGCTTTCGCTAATTTTGCGATGATTTTTTCCTGCCAAATAAGCGCAAAGCACTGGAATAATCGATATCGCTACCACTAGACTAATCATCATCGCAAACGCTATCGTTAAACCAAATTGTTTTAAATATTGACCAACAATTCCTTTTAAAAATGATATTGGCGTAAACACTGAAATTACCACCGCACTTATCGCCACAACCGCCATAATAATTTCGCGCGATGATTCAATTGAAGCTTGCTTTGGCGCAACACCTGATTCAATTTTTCGATAAATATTTTCAACCACCACAATGGCATCATCAACCAATAATCCTACAGCCAAGCTTAACGCCAACATGGTTATAACATTGATTGAAAAATCTGCACAATACATGATGATTGCCGAGCCAATTAAAGTGATTGGCAATGAAATTGCCGTGATCAAGGTTGCGCGCGAGTCAGCCAAGAAAAAGAAAACGGTGAGGATAGTTAAAATTACCGCAATCGTAATTGCTTCTTGAATATCAAAAATATTACTGCGGATATAATTACTCGCATCCTTGATTGCCGTAGTGCTAGGAGTTCCCTTCATCGTTGCTAAATCTTTTTGCAATTTCTGAATTTGCGCATTTACACCATCAACGGTTTTGATAATATTAGCATCGGATTGGCGAAACACCGTGAGAAATAAAGATTTTTGACCATCAACATAAGCTCTACTCGTCTCATCTTCTAGCGTATCAACAACCTCGCCTAAATCACTAACTTTTGTCGAAACTTCATTGGAATAAAAATTCACAATAGTATTTTTGATTTGATCAAGATCATTAAACTCGCTTGCACTACGAAATACTCGTTCCTTATCGCCAACTTGTTTTTTGCCAATCGAAACATTTTGTCCGGAAATTTGCAATTGACGATTAATTTGTGATAAAGAAATTTGGCGATTTTTTAATTTTTGCTGATCAACTAAAATTTGAATTTCACGTTTTCTTGCTCCCAAAATTTCCACCATCCCAACGCCACTAACCTGCTCTATTCTTGGTCGCAAATAATTATCAGCTAAATCAAACATTTCTGATTCACTTAAATCGGCCTTAACAATAATGGTTAGAATTGGCTGATCCGCAGGATCAACTCGACGAATTATCGGTTCCTTAACATCCTCGGGAAGCCTTGGGCGAGCTTGATTAATCTTGTCGCGAATTTGTTGTTCAGCATATTTTATATCAACATTTTGATAAAGTTGAACGATGATTTGACTAGTATCCTTAAGGCTTCGTGACAGTAATTTTTTTATTCCCGATACCGTAGAAATTTCTTCTTCAAGAGGTTTAGTAACTAAACTTTCAATTTCGGATGGTGCTGCGCCA
>CAILUF010000112.1 GCA_903837365.1 uncultured Alphaproteobacteria bacterium
CAAAAAAATAAAAACTAAAAGTAATTTCAATCCAAATTATTTTTTAAAATTCCCAATAATTTTAAAAAAATATAAGAAAATTCATAAAAGGAAAAATACAAATCTAGACGAACCAAATCTTAATAAATACTACATAATTTTTGCTTTACTAATATCCTTGTTAGTAGTTTTGTATATTATTTTCATGTATCAAAACATGAAAGATAATTTCTGGAAAAATATAAGTCGTAAGGTAAAATTTCAAGCCGAAGTTGTAGAAAAATCTATAAATTACGCATTCAATGATGTAGAAAATTATTTATCAATAGCTAGTGATCGTATCATTGATTTTGAAGCATATAAGGATATAAATATCGTTGCTAAAATTATCAAAAGAACTAATAGCAAAGATATGTATTCACGAAATGTTGCAACGTGGATTAATATTGGTTATGCAAAAGATGGAATGGTTTTGGCAACAACTTTGGAAGGTGTTTTAAAAACTCCACGAACGTCTAAAAAATACGATTTCGACAAAAATTTTTATGATCAACAAAAGGCTGAAAAAAATATTTTTGTGTCGATGAAAATTGGCAAGCCATTTCCATTTGATGATGATTTAGTTATTGGCGATGCTCTTCCCATTTCGCTAGATGTAGAAGATTTATCTGGAAAAATCCACGGAGTTTTGACTGCTGAATTTCCTGTTGAAGTGATTAAAAAATTAATATCAGGTGTTTTTAGCGACAAGGATTTATGTTATATTTCAGTTGATAGAAATGATGATGTTATCGCTTATTCAGATGTAAACTTCCCGTCAATTGATAATGCTAAAAAAATATTAAAAGAAAAGAAATTGTCGCAAGATATTTTATTAGCGCAAGATACATTTGAAGATTTTAAAAATGATCGCAAGCAAAATAATTTGAAAGAAAATAGCGATTTTAATCCCCATAGAAGATCTAGAAATTCCTTGGTAGAAGGGCAGTTGGATGATCTAAAAATCGATAGTTGTATTTTTAATTATTATCGTAAAACAAGCGATAGAAGGTTTTTAATCATCTCTGGTTATGAAAGTCAAAAATTAAATATTCAACATTTTGATTTTATTTTATGGTCCGGTGGAACATCGCTTGGTTTATCAATTTTATTTTTATTGATGCTTTATATTTTTAGAATAAAAGTAATTATTCCTTTTGTTGGCGATCTAATTAAATCTAAGACCGAAGCTGTATTGGCAAATCAAGCTAAAAGTCAATTTCTTTCAAATATGAGTCATGAGTTAAGAACTCCAATGAATGGAATTATTGGTATGACTCAGGCTTTAAAAGACTCTGATAAAATTTCTGGCGAAGAACGCGATCAACTAAATACAATTTATCGCTCAGCTGATTCGCTGTTAATTATCCTAAATGATCTTTTAAATTTTTCTAAAATTGAAGCTAGAAAAATTGAGATTGAGAATATTGCTTTTGATATTCATGATTTAATCGATGATATTTCTGATTTATTATCAACAACTGCTAATGATAAAGGGATAGAAATTGTTAGTGAAGTTGATAATAATATTCCGAATTCACTGATTTCTGATCAAGGTCGAATTAGGCAAATAATTTGTAATTTAGTTAATAACGCAATCAAGTTTACTAATCACGGAGAAATACTTATCCACGTTGCTTTAGATCGAGTTGAAAACGAAAAATATTTTATAAAATTTACCATCAATGATAGCGGAATTGGCATTCCAAAAGAAAAAATTAGTTTAATTTTTCAATCATTTACGCAAGGCGATATGTCTACAACCAGAAAGTATGGTGGAACTGGACTTGGCTTATCAATATCCAAAGAATTGGTAAATTTAATGAATGGTCATATTGGTTTTTCAAGTAAAAAAGGTAAGGGCTCGGATTTTTGGTTTGTAATTCCAATGCTAAAATATAATGAAGAAGAAAGTGCAATTGAAGATTCAGAATCAAAGCGAATCAAAGAAATTTCCGGAAATAATGTAGCACTTATTGAGAACAACAAAACCTCGTCGCATTTCCTGGGTCGATATTTAAGGGGTCTTGGACTTACAACCTCTGTAATTGAAATCAATTCGATTAATCATGAAATCGATGGTAATAATAAAATTATCATCGATGAGTTAAAAAAATTAAATAATCTTGATTGTATTTTAATAAGTCATAATTCCAAGAACGGCATAAACGCCAAGAAGTTAATAAAAGATATTAGAAATGATTATATTTTAAGAGATATACCAACAATTCTATTAACTTCAATTTACGATCGTAGTAGATTTCCAATTGAAGAATTTAAGCTTTTTGATCACGTAATTACTAAGCCAGTTAAAAAAACTCAATTACTAAATTATTTATTTTTGGCATTTAATACTAATTACGATGATCAAGAAAATGGTTTGGTTGTCAAAAATGAATCTTCTAAAAAAGATCAAATTAAAAGGCGAGGATTAAAGGTTTTGATATGTGAGGATAATGAGGTTAACATGAAGGTAGCAGTTACAATAATGAAAAGTTTTGGTTTTGATATTGACAAGGCGGAAAATGGTCAAGAAGCGGTTAATAAATTTATCCATGTTCATTATGATTTAATTTTGATGGATTGCATGATGCCTATTACTGATGGTTACGAAGCAACTGCTCAGATAAGACAAATTGAAAAAAATCGAGTTGATGAAAAACCAGTAATTATTTTTGCATTAACAGCCAATGCTGGAGAATCGGAGCGTGATAAGTGTAAAGAAATAGGGATGAATGATTATATTTCTAAGCCAGTTAAAAAGGAAACGATCGATAATTTAATAGGTGAATGGTTTGATCTAGGAGTATAATCACAATTTTACAGATAAATTTGCTAAAGCAAATATCGGAAATTGTATTTTACCATTTCAACTCTGAATGGTATTATTTATTTTTAGCAATTAGCCCAAGAAAATCAAGGCTGGAGATTAAAATTCTTCTGGGCATAATTTCATTAAAATTACTTTTAACATTCTTGGCCAAGTCGTGAAGATTAGCTAAAACTTTTGAAAAATTTAAATCATCAGCAAGGCTTGCAAGAATCTCTTTGGCAATAAAATTTTTATCACAAAAATATTCAAGATTTTTTTCTAAGCCAAATAATTCAAGGGTTTCAGCGATTATTTTGTCAAATTTTTCAAGAGTTTTTTGAGCATCGCTAAGCGCTTTAGCATTGAAATCAAATGGTTTGCGATAATGAGTTGTTAAAAGCATTAAGCGAATCGCAACGCCAGAAATTCCTTGTTCAAGTAAATCAAAAACAGTAATAAAATTTTTAAGTGATTTACTCATTTTTTCGCCATTGACAGTAAGAAAGCCATTGTGAATCCAAAATCGTGCATAGCTAGATGAGGGATTAGCGCAACAACTTTGCGCAATTTCATTTTCATGATGAGGAAATTGCAAATCTGCACCTCCGCCATGAATGTCAAAATTATCGCCCAAATATTTTGAACTCATCGCTGAACATTCAATATGCCATCCAGGACGACCCTTGCCCCATGGGCTATCAAAAATACTAGATTGATCGTCATCATTATCGGCAGGTTTCCATAAGACAAAATCAAGAGGATTTTTTTTGTAACTAGCAATTTCAACTCTTGATCCTGCAATCATTTGATCAAGATTTCTTCGCGATAATTGTCCATATTTTTTATAAGAATTTACATCAAATAAAACATGATTATTTTGAACATAGGCATGATTATTGATAATAAGTTTTTCAATCAAATTTATCATTTCAGAAATATGCTCAGTAGCTTTAGGCTCATGGCTTGGACTTAATGTATTTAAAGCTAAAATATCCGCATGAAAAAAATCAGTAATTTCATTGGTTAAAGTTGAAATTGGAATTTGAAGCTCTTTAGCTTTAGCATTTATTTTATCATCAACATCGGTAATATTGCGAACATAAATAACCTTGGAATAATTTTGTAACAATAAACGGTAAAGTAAGTCGTAAACAACTACGCTTCTAGCATTGCCAAGGTGAGGACGATCGTAAACGGTTGGTCCGCAAACATATAATTTTACTAAATCATTTTCGTAAGTAATTAATTCTTCCTTAGAAGCTGTAAGTGTGTTATATAATCTAATTTTAAAAGTCATAATTAATTTTTATCGTAAAGCTCGGTGATAATTTTATTGCGTAGAAAATTTTTTGATTTAACTCCAGAATATTTAGCTAAAACACTTCCATTGCGTGCGAATAGGATTGTGTAGGGTATACGATTATTGTAACTGACCTTTTTGGATTGTAAAAATTCTAAAAAACCATTTCTATTTTCTAAAATTCTTGGTAAAAAATAGACTTCCGGAAGTTTTTTAAAATAATCTTGAATTAAATTATTTTCAACATTGCGATCAATCGCTAAGGCAAAAACTTTTAAATCAGTATTTTGAAATTCCCGAGCTATTTCATTAAAAGTTGTAAAATTTTTGTTGCATACTTGACACCAAGTAGTGTATAAATAAAGTAAAATTGGTTTGTTAATATTATTTTCAAACTCTTTTTCTAAAAGCGTGGAATCAATGTTTTGAGGTATTTGATCATTGAAAGAAATATTTTGCGAAGCTGGAATTTCAACATCGTTAATTCTATAATTTTCGATGAAGAATTGCCAAATTACTGAGCCAAGAATAATGGCCAAAATTATTGATAAAAATAACATTTTATTTCTAGTTAACATAAGTAGTTTAAACAAATTGTATTTAAATA
>CAILUF010000113.1 GCA_903837365.1 uncultured Alphaproteobacteria bacterium
AAAATAATCAGTATATAAAACCGTATTATCGTAAGAATTATTAATTTGTTGAAGAGAGCATGATTTAAGATCTTTACCGCATTCATCAGCAAATTTCTTGAACTCAGAAGGATATCTTTCAAAATAATGAGTATGACTTCCAAAACTATGAAGTATAATAAAACTGCGTTGATTCTTGTTCATGACCGTTTGTAAATATGGCAATAAATCGGCATCATAAATATTATTTTTATTTGGCAAATCAATTCGAATGCGATCACGAAAAAAATACTCATCAGCTTCCATCGCCATGATATTAAGCATTTCCGTGCCAAATTGTTTAGAACTTTGCATTGAAAACCAATGAGTTTTGAAATCTAAATTTTTCATCAAATCAACTAAGCTTTTTTCTTTAGGTATATCCATAAATTCTGAATTTAATCGACTGGAAAGTAGATCGGTAATCGCTGGAGTTGTAACTGTATAAAAAGCTTGCGAACGAAATTTTAGTAAATTTTTTTGCCTAGCTAAATTTGGAGTAGTTATACGATTATAGCCAAATAATTGCAGATGATCAGATCTCAATGACTCACCAATTACTACAACAATTTTTAACTCATTTTGATCATCTTTAATTTTATCCACGTAATTAAAATTATAAAAATTCGTTAATGATTGACGATTTTTAGCAATTGCCCTTGCCGAGCTGAACCTTTGATAATAGCGATATGAAGACGAAATATAACTTGCAGGAGAAACTGCATTTATCGCAAAATTAAATATTTGTTTTGGTGAAAAAAAAATTAAAATTATCGATAAGATTATGGCGATAATTACAGAAATAAATTTAATTTTTAAATTAGTTTTTTGTAATTTTAAATTAATCAAAAGGATCGCTGGAATTATTGTTAGAAATCCAAAATATAAAAACAAATTATAATCAATTGCATCATCGATATGCCCTAGACTATCTAAAGCATTTGCGATCATTATTTCATCTAAAATATAGCCATATTTATTTTGAACATAAAGATTAATCGTTGAAAAAAATAATAAAATAATCAACGATATTTTAAGAATTTTATGTGAAAAACTTAGTAAAACTAATAAAGAATTAGTGAATAAAAAAATTAACAAGAATGCTAAAAATCCATAAAAAAATGAAATATTTTTAAATTCATAATTATTAAATAGCCCAACCAAAATAAAGGACGAAATACAACAAAAATATAAATCCCTTTGAAAAAAATTTTGAATTAAATTCAAAAATATTTTAAAGCAGAAATTGTCAGATTTTTTTCTATTCATAATTAACCTAAACCAAAGATTTCTTTTAAATTATTTTGTAAACTGTTAAAACTAAACTTTTCTAATAATCTTTGATAAGCATTATTAACCATTTTATTAGTATAATCATCATCTTCGCAAATTTTTTGAATTGCTCTTGCGAATTGTAATTCAATATCTTCGCCAGAATTATTATCAACTATTAAACCATCAACTCCATCACGAATAATCTCTAAAGATCCATCGGTATTTGTTGAAATAATTGGTTTTTTATGTTTCATTGCTTCTAATGTTACGAGACCGAAAGTTTCAATTTTTGAAGTCAGTAAAAAAATATCAATCTTATTGAAAAAATCTTCCTGCGCAACCCAGCCTAAAAATTCCACATCATCCTCCAAAGATAATTCTTTTACTAATTTTTTTAAATTTTTTTCTTCCTCGCCAATTCCAGCAATTTTTAAAATAAATTTTTTTCGACAAAATTCTTCACTAAAAATTCCACTTTTTAAATTTTTTTTAATGTAATCAATTAATAAAATTGCCCGTTTAAATGCTTTAATTTCATGAAACCTCCCAATAACTCCAATTGTTATAATTGACTGGGAATTTAAGAGAATTTTATTTTGCGATTCATGATAATTAGATAAATCAAGAGAATTATAAACGACAAATGATTTATGAGAATTTTGACCTAAATCAATAGTTTTATAAAAAATTTTTTTATTAATTGATAAAATTATATCTGCACCAATTGATCTTTTGACATTGTTACTGTGATTAATTGCTACGAGTAAAATTTTACGATTTGTAATTTTTGCAATCGCTTTTGAAGCAATCACCATAGCCCTTCCCGCGTGCGCTACAACACAATCAATTTGGTTATTTTCAATAAAATTTTTTACTTTATTAATCGCAAATAAATCATAATAACCAAAATTATTTTTAATTTGTAAAATTTTTTCGCAATGCAACTTAGCCTTATGTACGTAAGGTGCATCGTTTTTAACTATTGCAAGATTTTGATGATTTAAATTTTTAAAAATTTTTATGTAATCAATAAAAACTTGTTCAGCTCCTCCATTTAAAGAGGTTAAAATTATGCTAGCGATTTTCATTATTTTTTTCTTTTACTTTTAAATACGCAACTAATGGATACATAGCGCAAAGCAATGCTATCAGAACTCCAAGAGCTCCTTCTTTATAGCCTTTTTTAAATAAATATGATTTACAAAATCGCCATTTTATTGATAAAAATAATTTCAATAAATTTGGCAATTTTTTATTTTTAAAAATCATGTCATTAGCCTTCCAGTTTGTGTAGCGATTGAATCTCGCCAATAAATCAGCAACATCATCATCAACCAGATGAATTAAATTATTTTTTAAGTCACTGATTTTACCTTCAAAATTAAAGGTTGGATGAACCAATTTATCTTCATCATATTTTTTTAATCCACGATAACTTAAACTATTTCGCTTAAGAACCCCAAGGGTTCGAAGCCAACCATGTTTTACCAATCTCTTGCCAATATAATTGGCGATACCAACATTGTAACAACCAATTTCTGAACTTTTTATAATTTCTAAAATTTCTTTTTTTAATTCTTCACTAACCCTTTCATCGCAATCAATTTCTAAAATCCATTCACTACTAGCCATTTTCAGCGCAAGATTTCTTCTTGCTCCTTCTATTTCCCATGCTCCTTCAATTATTTTGGCTTTAAATTCAAGGGCAATTTCCTTGGTATTATCACTACAGCGATCGAGCACAACAATAATCTCATCAACGAAATCAAGGCTTCGTAAACAATCGCGGATTTTCTTTTCTTCATTATGGGCAACAATTACTGCCGAAATTTTTTTCATAAATTTTAAAAAAATAAAATTGACATCACTAATGAAGATCATTAAATTTTAATTCATGCAAATGTCAAAAAGAAAATTCATAAAATGTAGTTTACTTACGCCGATGCTTGTTCTTAGCGCATGTAAATTAAATTTTATAGATAAAAATTTTAATAAAAAAACTCTAACAACCAAATTTTTAGGAGAAAATATGCCTTTCGAACTTCCAGCTCTTCCTTACGCTAGAAATGCCCTAGCACCTCATATTTCAGAAAACACTCTTAACTATCATTACGGTAAACATCATCAAGCATATGTTACCAATCTTAACAACTTGATTACTGGAACTGATCTAGCAAAAAAATCTCTCGAAGAAATTATCAAAATTTCAGCCAATGACAAAACAAAAATTGGTATTTTTAATAATTCAGCGCAAGTCTGGAATCATACCTTTTATTGGCACTCAATGAAACCAAATGGTGGCGGTAAGCCAACTGGCTCAACATTGCAAAAAATTGAAAAAGATTTTGGATCTTACGAAAATTTTGTTAGCGAATTTAAGAATGCTGGTGCAACTCAATTTGGTTCTGGCTGGGCTTGGCTTGTTTTGGAAGGTGATATATTAAAAATTGTTAAAACTGGTAATGCTGAAACTCCTCTTACCACAAATGCCAAACCATTAATGACCATGGATGTTTGGGAACATGCTTATTATCTTGATTTTCAAAATGCTCGTCCAACCTACATAGACACCTTTTTGAATCATTTGGTGAATTGGGATTTTGTAATCGAAAATATGAAAAAATAATTAAAATGCGTACAGCTTTAATTGAACGAAATACCAAAGAAACAAAAATTAAAGTCGAAATTAATCTCGACGGAACTGGCATTTACCAAGTTTCGACTGGCATTGGGTTTTTTAATCATATGCTTGAACAACTTTCTCATCATAGCTTAATTGACATTAAAATTGAAGCGATTGGCGATTTGCATATTGATTTTCATCACACCGTTGAAGATTGCGGAATCGCCATTGGCGAAGCCATTAAAAAAGCTTTGGGTGAAAAAATTGGTATCACGCGCTTTGGTCATAGCTATGTGCCGATGGATGAAACCCTCACTCGCTCAGTTCTTGATTTATCTGGGCGCGCTTATCCAATTTTTAATGTTGAATTCAAACGCGATAAAATTGGCGAAATGGATTGTGAGTTATTTCGTGAATTTTTCTTTGCAATTTCGCAAGCAATTGGTTGCAATTTGCATCTTGAAAATCTCTATGGCACCAACAACCATCACATTATCGAATCTTGCTTTAAGGCTTTTGCTCGCTCACTTCGTCAAGCAATTTCAATTGATGAACGCAAGAAAAATGCCGTAAATTCAACTAAAGGTATTCTCTAAAATGTCGCAACTTTTGCAAAAAATTGCTAATAATAAAAAGCTCTTCAAGCCAGTAATTTACGGCTTAAAAGGCATTACTCTAAATGATGAAGAAAAGTTTTTTTTCTCAAAAAATTCTTGCATTGGTTTTATTTTATTTTCACGCAATATTGTTGATAAAATTCAATTAAAAAATCTTACCGATTCACTGCGCGAACTTATGGAAGGTGAAGTTTTAATTTTAATCGACCAAGAAGGCGGTAGAGTCGCGAGACTTGCTCCACCAATCTGGAACCCCTATCCCGCTGGCAAATATTTTGCCGATCTTTATCAGGAAAATAAACAAAATGCCAAAGAAAAATTATTCGAAAATTATGCTCAAATCGCTCGTGATTTAGTTGAAGTCGGAATTAATGTTGATTGCGCGCCAGTGCTTGATGTTCTAAATCCCAAAACTCATAAAGTAATTGGAGATCGTGCTTTTGGCGAAAATCCTTCTCAAGTCGCCGACCTTGGAATTGAAGTTTGCAACGGGCTTTTAAGTTGCGGAGTTTATCCCGTTATTAAACATATTCCAGGGCATGGACGCGGTGCTTGCGATAGCCATTTAGAGCTTCCAATTGTTGATGCCTCGCTTCAAGAACTTCGTGAAATTGACTTTGCACCTTTCAAAGCTTTGAATAATCAAAAATTTGCGATGACGGCACATATTTTATATAGCGCCATCGACGAAAATAATTGCGCCACAATTTCAAAAAAAGCTATTGATTTAATTCGTCACGAAATTGGTTTTACCAATATTTTAATGAGCGACGATGTATCAATGAAAGCCCTCACACAAAGCTTCGCCGTCAAAACCACGGCAATTCTTGAAGCGGGTTGCGATTTAGTTTTGCATTGCAATGGCGAAATGGCGGAAATGCTTGAAATCAATTCAGTTTTACCAAATTTTAATGAAAAATTTTTAGAAAAATTAATCAAATAAATTATTAAAAACTTAACAATATTTTAAAACAAAAAATGACAATTTTTTTTCATAAAAACGACCTTCCATCTCATGTAAATTTTACAAAATCAGTGGCAATTGATACTGAAACTATGGGTCTAAATATTCTTCGTGATCGCCTTTGCCTCTTACAAATATCTGGTGGTGATGGCAATGCTCACATTGTTCAATTTGAACAAAATAAATATGACGCACCAAATCTTAAAAAAATTCTAAGCGATGAATCAATTCAAAAAATTTTCCATTTTGCGCGCTTTGATTTAGCTTCAATAAAACATTATTTAAATGTTGAAATAAAAAATATTTACTGCACTAAAATCGCTTCGCGCTTGATTCGAACTTATACTGATTCGCACGGTTTAAAATCGATTTGCGAAGAATTGCTCGGCGTTGAAATTTCTAAAAAACAACAAAGCTCAGATTGGGGTAATGCTGAAATTTCTGAAAAACAATTGGAATATGCCGCTTCCGATGTGCTTTATCTTCACGCTTTAAAAGAAAAACTTGATAAAATGTTAATTCGTGAAAATCGTCTTGGAATTTTTCAAGCTTGTATAAATATTTATTCATTAATAAATAATACATAATTTTAAAAAATGCCAATTCAAATATTTACTGATACCTTATGGGTGAAAACTTATACGATAACAAAAAAAAGTTAATAAAACTCAATTCCACTAAAATTTGAAAATTAAAGAAAAAAAAATGATTTTAACTGTATTAATTTTACTCAAACTCATACATCAAATAAACGGCTTAGACTCTGACGATCCGTATATTTCAGCCCAAGAAAGGCTAATCAACGACTTGCTAATCGACTATGACAAAGCATTACGACCATCGTTCTTGGTTACTGGCGAATTGGTAATGCAACTCAGAAACATACTTGAAGTATAGCACTTTAATCTAAACTCAACCAAATATTAATGAACTATTTGAGCTAATAGCAAAAATTTAGTAGTGACTTTTTTTAATTGCAAATAAAAAAATAAATAGCCAAAGCTAATAGTGTTAAATAATAATAATTTTAACTTAAAGTAATAATAGTAAAAGCTTGTTTTTTTCCTAAAATAATACTTTTTCTTTTTTTCGAAGCTAAAATCGAAATCTAAAAAAAATTTTTCGCAGAGAA
>CAILUF010000114.1 GCA_903837365.1 uncultured Alphaproteobacteria bacterium
ATAAAAAGCCATTCTTTCATCAACTGGTAAAAATTTTACATAATTGGCAATTGACCCATATCCGCAATAAAGATTATAACCTGTGGTTGCAACTTGCTGAAATTGAAGATTATAATCATAAGTCGGATCATTGTCAGCAGGTCCGAATGATTCATAAAGGCGGCGGCGAAGCGATTCTTCACCCCCACCAGACCGTCCTCGTCTTTGGCGACCAGCTTCTCCAACTGATGCGGCTGAGTCTCCTGAAGCAAATCTCACCCAAGCTGTGGGTGCGGCTCCTGAAGCAGATCTCGCCCCAGCTGCGGCTGAGGTTGAAACTCTTGCACCTTGTCCCGCCCCGGCTGAGGCTTGCGCAGCTAATTCTTCCGGTCCAACTATTCTCGCTAAGTCTTCAGTAGGTTGTGGAAATTTTTTCTCACCTTCTCTTTGGCAATAAGAGTAATGTCCAGCTCCCGCATATTGACTCCCTCCAGCAAATATACAATCAGTTGAATTTATTGCTTGCTGAGAACCAGTTGTAAAAATGGGTGAAAAAACAGTATCTCTTTTTTGAATATTTATAAATCTTCTGTTATAACATCTTCTTGCAAAAGTATCCCTGTCATATGTTACGAATGCATCTACTTCATCTGGGAAAACTTTATTAATTGCTAATCTAAAAAAAACTTCTAAAAAATCTATTGGGTAATCTTCCGTTTCAGGGATTGTAGATTGCATTACATTATTAACTTGGTCAGCATAATTTTGTAATAAGTTAATTATCCATAATTGACAGCTATTGTCATGCGCAAAATAAGCAGTAAAAAAAGTTACTGTTTGAATTGCATGACCTTCAACTCCCTGAAGACTTTGGGCCCTTTGAGTTGCAAAATCAAAAATTTCTGAAATTGATTTAACTTGAAAAAGATTTTTAAATTCATCAAAAGCAATAACCTCGACCGATCCATCTGTATTTGAAAAAACTTGATGATAAGTTGATTGGTATAATTCAGCATCTACTTCGTCTAGTTGAACTAATGATTGCTCAATCTCTGCCATTTGATAAATAGAAATAAGAGTCAATTCTTCAGACAACACAGAATCAGATGATGACTGATCACCTCTTATGGAATATATTTTTTCCCTAAAAAATTTTTTAAGACTTTTATTTCTAGCTTCCTGAAATTTCTCAATTAATTGAAAATATTTGGGATCAATTGTATCTAATTTCAATTCAATATTTGGGAAATCAGGAGAATCGGCAGGATCAGCGGTATCAGCAGGATCGAGAGAATCGCCGGGATTTTTGCGATGGGCATATTTTAAAATATTTTTATAAATCGCCATTCTTTCTTCAAATTGACGGCGAATAATATATTCAGCAATTGTCGCTAAACCGCATAAGGATGAAACGCCAAGGGTATGAATTTTTTTGTAATTAACATTCTCTCGTTCCGTTAATGAAGAACCCTGGTGAGTTATTACAAATTCCTCATCTTCAGCTATTGAATTAGGATTTGTTATTGGATTTCTCGATCCTCGTGTTAACATTATTTAATAAACTTATTGATAAATAACATAACCAAAATTCCTAACTGTTTGAAGGTAGTGAGGTTTTTTAGGATTGATTTCAATCTTGCGACGTAAGCGGGTAATTTGAACGTCGATACTTCGATCATCGATTCCGCCACATAATTGCGATAATCGTTCACGACTTACTGCCTTAGCCTGTTCTTCGCATAATATTTTTAAAATTTTTGCTTCACTTTCGGTAATGTGAATAAAATCCTCAGCTTTTTTTAAACGACAATCTTTAAGATTAAAACTAAAATCTCCAAAATTAAAAACTGAATTTTGTAAATGATTTACATTGGAAATTCTTTTTAAAATATTATTTATTCTCAGCAATAACTCCTTTGGTTCAAAGGGTTTTGGCATGTAATCATCAGCACCCGATTCTAAACCTTTAATGCGATCATCCGGCTCGCCCCTTGCGGTTAACATGATGACTGGAATTGCAGATTTTTTTCGAAATTCGCTGGTAAAATCAATACCGCTAGTAATTGGCAACATTACATCAACGATCAATAAATTGAAATTATTTTTAGCGATTAAATCCTTCGCCTCATTGACATCTTTAGCCAAATGAACTTCAAAGGAATTTTCTTCAAGAAATCTTCCCAGCAATGACCTTAAGCGTGTGTCATCATCAATTACTAATATTTTTGCAATATTATTCATAAATAAAATATAAGTTATTACAAAATAAGGATGTTTTAAATGTTATAATGCGCGCCATGTTTTTGCAACACAGCATTAATCAACCTGACAAT
>CAILUF010000115.1 GCA_903837365.1 uncultured Alphaproteobacteria bacterium
AACATTAATTAATCAATTGCGTGATAAATTAACAGTAAATGTTAAAAATGTTAAAAGTGAATTTGGCGATAAAATTTACATTTCTCGCCAAGGTCAAAAACTTAGATTTATTGAAAATGAATCTGAAGTTACTGAGTTACTTACTCGATATGGCTTTAAGAAAATTGTTATGGAAAATTATTCCTATCAAGAGCAAATTGATATTTGCCATAATGCGCGATATATTATTGGTCCACATGGTGCTGGGTTGACAAATATTTTGTTTATGAAAAAAAATTCAACTATTCTTGAATTAAGCGCAAAAAATGATAATGATTTTTTTAATGGTTTTTATATATTAGCCAATATGCTAGGGCATAATTACCTTTATCAAAAATGTGCTTTTGGTAATAATAGTATTGCTTGCGATTCTCATAAATCCAGTCTAAATGTTAACCTAGCAAGACTTGAGAGCAATATTAAAATTATGTTAAATAATAAAAATGTCTAAAAATATTTTTCATCTCAAAAATTTACAAATTATTGAAATAAGCGGTAAGGATTCCAAAAAGTTTTTGCAAGGTTTGATTACCAACGATATCAATAAAATCAACGATTCAAATCTTATTTTTTCTTGTCTTTTAAATTCCAATTCAAGATTTTTTGGTGAATTTTTTATTTACGAAATTGCTGATAAAAATCAAAAAGAAGAAAAGAAAATTTTATTAATTTGCGCTAAAAAATTTAGTTTAGAATTACAAAAAAAACTAAATTTCTTTCGCTTAAGATCAGATGTTAAAATAAGCTTAAACGAAGATTTGCAAGTGTTTTACAGTTTTAATTCAGATGATTTAAAGCAATTTAAAGTTAATATTTTTGATGATCCACGAAGTAAAAAAATGGGTTATTTTGCAATCATAAATAATGAAATTTTACAACAAAACATTGATAAGATAACCCTTGCAACCATTGATAATTATCACCAAAAACGCATTGAAAATAAAATTTGTGAAGGTGAATTTGATTTAATTATCGATAAATCCTTTATTCAAGAATTTGATTATGATAATTTATCGGCAATTGATTACCAAAAAGGTTGTTATATTGGTCAAGAATTAATTGCCAGAACTCATCATCGCGGTGAAATTCGCAAGAAAATTTTTTATCTTGAATTTGAATTGGAAAATTTTTGCCTTGCAAATGATATAAATTATTCAATACCAAATTTTTTATTTGAGGTTGATAATTTATTTGATTTGACCTTGAATGACAAGGTTTGCGGAAAAATATTATCTTCGATTTTTGCCAAAAAAAATTCGAGTATTTTTCACTTTCATGCCTTAGCGCAAATTAGAATCGATGATAATTTTTTGAGTTACGATAGCAATTCACAAAATTTATTCTTGGAAAATTTAAATAAACATTTAAAAATAAACAATAATTCATTAATTTTAATCAAATAATGTTAACTTTGATTACTTCTAATTACTTATTACAAAAATAAAAATTTTTAAACAATATTTATTAAAAATTAATTATAATGCAAATTTACCTCCCCATTGCTGAAATTCCGGTTAATATAATTTTAGTGCTGATGCTTGGATTGCTTACGGGATTCTTGGCTGGAATGTTTGGGATTGGTGGTGGATTTTTAGCAACTCCGTTTTTAATTTTTATTGGCATTCCTCCTGCAATTGCTGTTTCAACTTCAACTAATCAAATAATTTCTGCTTCAATTTCTGGACTATTAGCGCATTTGCGCAAGGGAAATGTCGACATAAAAATGGGATTATTTTTGGTAATTGGTGGATTTATTGGCTCGAGCGCGGGAGTCTATATTTTTAAATTATTGCAAAAATCAGGAAACATAGATGTTGTAATCGCCATAGTCTATGTGGTATTTCTTGGCATAATTAGTCTAACAATGATTCGCGATAGTATTCGCAATTTTCTCGAACAAAAATTTGGCTATAGCACTACTAATGCCAATGGCAAAATTATGACCGGTATTTTGAAATTTATCGACAACATGCCTTGCCGAATATATTTTCCTAAATCAGGAGTGATGGTAAGTATTTTTGTTCCGATAATTTTAAGTTGCGGAATTGGGATTTTGGTTGCGCTAATGGGAATTGGTGGAGGATTTTTAATGATTCCTGCCATGGTATATCTTCTACGCATGCCATCTTTTGTGGTAGTTGGAACGTCACTTTTTCAAATTGTTTTCATTGCTAGTAATGCAACTTTTTTACAAGCAATTACCAATAACAATGTCGATATTATCCTTGCTTCATTAATGATTATTAGCTCAGCGATTGGTGCACAAATTGGAACGCGAACTGGCTATAAAGTAAATGCCAATAATATGCGTTCCTTCTTAGCGATCATGCTTTTAGGTGTTTGCATTAAAATGCTTTTTGTATTATTTTCTGAGCCAAAAAATTTATTTATTATCGAAATTTTGAAATGAAAAAATATTTATTTTTTACGCTAATTTTATTATTTTTTTCCGATCAGCAATCCATTGCCGCACCTTTAATTTCAGGAATTTCCACCAATGAAATCAATATTGATACTAAATTCAAAGGAGCGCAAATTTTACTTTTTGGAGCTAAGGGTGATGCCGGAAATATTGTTATTACCGTTCGCGGTCCAAAGAAAAATTTTTTAGTAACAAAAAAGCAAAAGCTTCTTGGCGTATGGTATAATGGGGTTAGAGTTAATTTCGAAAATTCCTATAGTTTTTTTTCAATCTTTTCGACCTTTAACAATGGCGAAATTCAAGAAGACATCATGAAGGATTTAGAATTGGGTAAGGATTTTCTTGACTTCTCAACCTCAACAAAAATTAACGAAAAAGATAAAAATGATTTTAAGGTTGAGTTAATTGAAAAAATGGAAAAAAATAATCTTTACAATAACAGCGCTAACAAAGTTGAATTTCTTGATGAAACGCTTTTTAAAATAATGTTAAATTTTCCCAAAAATATCGTGAGAGGTATTTACACTGTTGAACTTTATTTGATTAAAGAAAATACATTAATTTCTTTTCAATCGATTCCGATTTATGTAAATCAAGTTGGAATAAGTGCCAAAATTTCTGATTTTGCAATTAGGCAAGATATGCTTTATGGCTTAGTTGCTGTAGCATTGGCATTAGTAGTTGGCTGGTTAGCAAATTACATTTTTGCAAGATTTATTGGTAAATAATTTTAAATAAAATATGTTAACAACCGATAACAATACACAAGAAATAGGATCAATTATTGTTTGCATTGATACTACTAACGCTTCGCAAAAAGCTTTACAATATGCTTGCATTCAAGCTAAAAAAAATGATTTTAAGTTAGAAATTTTAGCGGTGATCGAGGCATCGCATAAAAATTTATTATTTGGAGCACAAGCAATTGGCAATCAAAAACGTCAACAGATGGAAAGACATTTGAAAAAATTAATCAATTCAACTTGCCAAGAATACGAGATTAATCCAGCAGTTTCAATGCGCGAAGGCGATATCGCTAGCGAAATTATCAATCAATTAAAAAATTCTCCAAATTGCCAAATGGTGATTTTTGGCAAATCCAATAATTCATTATCGGATAACACGGTTTTACCAAAAATAATTAATCGCATCGGCTCAAAAATAAAAGTTCCGGTGATTATAATTCCTGAAAATTTTTAAAAGAATTCAAAAATATTTTATGCTTCGTAATTTTTTTACAGTTTCTTTTTTTATTTCCTTATCAAGAATTTTAGGATTTATCCGCGATATTTTAATTGCGCAATATGTTGGGGTTTCCGTCTTATCGGATAGTTTTTTTGCGGCATTTCGTTTACCTAATTTCTTTCGTCGTATATTTGCCGAAGGAGCATTTAATTCAGCATTCGTCCCAATTTTCGTAGAAAAATTAAATGAAAAAAAATCAACAATTGACGAAAGAAATTTTGCTCAAAATATTTTTTCTTGGCTATTTTATATTTTATTTATTTTTACAATTTTGGCGCAAATTTTTATGCCATTTTTAATGAAGATTTTATTTCCAGGATTTTTTAATGATTCTGAAAAATTTACGCTCTTGGTTAATCTTTCACGCATTACGATTTTTTATTTAATTTTCATTTCACTAGTTTCACTTTTTAGTGGAATTTTGAATTCACTTGGAAAATTTGCAATTCCTGCTTCCTCGCCAATAATTTTAAATTTAACTTTAATTGCCAGTATTTTTGTATTTGGCAATATCACTCCTAACTACGGATACGCGTTGTCTTGGGGAGTTTTTTGTGCAGGAATTTTACAATTTTTAGTAATTGCTTTTTTTAGCTATCGAGCTGGTTTTTTACTTTATCCAAAAATTCCAAAACTTAATTTTGATATTAAAAAATTCTTTCGCAAATTATTGCCTGGACTTGTTGGTGCTAATGTCATGCAAATTAACTTACTTGTTGATTCAATTTTTGCGAGCATGATTGCTGGAGCGGTATCTTATCTTTACTACGCCGATCGCATTAATCAATTACCTTTAGCAATGATTGGCATCGCCATTAATGTTGCATTGCTTCCAAATTTATCAAAAAAAATTAAAGAACGCGATTTTGTAAATGCCATAAATGTTCAGAATTTAGCTTTAGAAGTTGGATTGATTTTAGTAATTCCTGCAACCCTTGCGCTTACGGTAATTTCTTATCCGATAATTTCAACTTTGTTTGAGCGTGGAGCATTTGGCGAAGAACAAAGTAAATTGGTTGCTAATGCCCTACTCTTCTATTCATTTGGCTTGCCATCTTATGTTTTAGTAAAAATTATGGAACCAACTTTCTTTTCCAGAGGCGATACAAAAACTCCCATGAAAATTGCAATTTTATGTTTAATTAACAACGTCTTATTTAACTATATTTTTTATATTTTTAATTTTGGTTATGTTGGAATAATTTTATCATCAGTTATTTCCAGCTATTTAAATTTAATCTTGCTATTTACAATCTCAATTAAGAAAAAACATTTTTATTTTAAAAATGATTTTATTAAAAAAACTGCGTTGGTTATAATACCTTCTATCTTTATGGCTCTAAGTCTTCATCTCCTTAAAAATATTTTTAATAATAGCCAATATTTCAATAAAATAATTGAATTAATCATCACTATTTCTTGTGGTTTATTAGTATATTTAGTTGTAAGTTATTTTTCCGGAAGTTTAAATATTATCACTAAAAGCAATTTTTTAAAAAGAAAAAATAAATAAATTATGTTTACAAAAAAACAACCTCAAAAAAACGATCAGGCAATTGAAATAGAACAACAAATTCCAACATGGGATCTCAGAGATTTTTACAGTGGTATTGATGACATAAACATCAAAAAAGATCTTGAAGAAATTGCCAAAAAAACAACAATTTTTTGTCAGGAATATCGCGATCATGTTGCAAAATTAGATGCAGAAAAATTAGCACAAGCAATTGCCAATTTTGAAAATATTTGTGAATCTGGTGCTAAGCTTACAAGCTACAGCTACCTTGTTTACAGCAGTGATTTGTCCAAAGAAAAAAACATTGCCTTTAATCAAAATATTAATGAAGAAATCAGTAAATATGAATCGCAATTGGTTTTTTTTACGATCGAACTAAATGAAATTAGTGAAGAAAGAATTAAACAATTACTGGAAAATTCTTCCCTAAAAAAATATCAGTCTTTTTTACGTGATGTTAGTTTTTTTAAGAAACATCAACTTTCTAAAGAGTTAGAAAAATTTATTGTTGAAAAAAATATTACTTCACGAAGCGCTTTTATTAGACTATTTGACGAAACAGTTAACAACCTTCAATTTCCATATCAAGATCGCCAATTGAATTCTCAAGAAATTTTTAATTTATTATCAAATAAAGATGCTAAAATTCGCCAAGAATCCGCAAAATCAATTGCCCAAGTTTTTGAAAAAAATATTAAAATTTTTGCATTCATCACCAATATTATGGCCAAAGACAAAGCTATAGAAGATCAATATCGTAATTTTAAAACACCAATTTCCTCACGCAATCTTTGCAATTTTATTGAAGATGAAATTATTGATGTTTTACAAAAAACTGTTAAAGATAATTATCACGCAACTGCTCATCGATACTACAAAATCAAGGCTAAATTGCTTAATCAAGAACATCTTAATTACTGGGATCGCAATGCTCCAATTTCTTTCAACAAAGATCAAAACAAAAAGAAATATTCTTTTCAAGAAGCGCAGAAATTAGTGATTGAAGCATATGCGGAATTTCATCCGCAAATGGC
>CAILUF010000116.1 GCA_903837365.1 uncultured Alphaproteobacteria bacterium
CTAATTTTAAAAATTCCTTAACTAACTCTAGCTCTTCTTTGATTTTATCGAGTAATTGTTTTTTATTTTCATTCGAATCTTCCATGTTTTTTTGAGCATGCTCTAAAATTTTTGCTAATTCAAATGCACCAATCGAGGCTGATGCACCTTTGAAAGCGTGGGATGCCATGTACCAAGAATTTTTATCATTGCTTTCGATTGATTCTTCTAATTTGGCAATATTTCTTTGTGAATTTTCTATAAAGATTTTAAATAATTCTTGCTCAAATTCCTTATCATCTTCAATAATGCTTTTGAGATATTCAAGATCAAGAACTTGTGAAATGGTTTTTTTTGTCATAAAAATTTAATTAATTACTAAACTGTGAATCAATGGATTGAGCTTTAAGTTATTAGCTTTAAGAGCTTTTTTATTGATGATTAATTCAAAATTTCTTCTTCCTAATTGAATCTCAATTAGACCGTTATCATTAATAGCAAAACCGCTGTAATTTGCAATGGTAATTATTTTATTTTCAGTAAATTTTTTACCGATAAATTTAAAAGATTTTTGTTTGTCATTGGCAATGTAAATTAAATTGCAAAGTTCAACATTTTTCATTTCTTCATCAATTTCAAGATAATCCTTATTGCGAAGCGAGATCGCATTTGAAATTTCATCGCTACCAAAAATACAAAATCTTCCATTTTTAATGCCAATAATATTTTGATTAAGCAGATCAATAAATTCTGCGTAAGCATTTGCCAAGTCATCATCTATTGAATCCGCAAAACTATTAATTGGGAATAGTTGGATAAAAATTATTAAAAATATTTTTATTAAAAAATTAATCATTTGATAATTTATGAGGCGTTAATATTGCCATACGATTTTAGCGTAGAACATTCTTCCCACCTCTATTTGTCTGTTATACATTGAAGGTTTAAATTCACGATGACGATGATTTAAAATATTTTGAATTCCAAAACTTAAATCCCATGCCTTAGTTGGTTGATAGCCAATTCTGGTATCAATTCTTAAATATGAAGGAAGTCCTTTTTGATTGGATGGATTACCTGCGCCAGTTGGAAGCGAGTCAACAAAATAAAACATATTATCAAATTCTAAATTCGATGTGATGTTATAAAATGCACGAAATCGTAATTGATTTTTTGGCGATTGGCCTTCGCTAATTTTTAACGAATCAACCGAACTAACTATCGAAGTTGAATCTGTTGATGAATGTTTAAGGCTAGTTTTTAATTTCAAATAATCATAACTTAATTCCAAAAGTAATTTATCAGTAGCTTGCCATTTGCCGCTAACTTCAAATCCATGAGAATTGCCTTTGCCCATATTTGCAGCTATTGCCGATGAATTGCTTGGACCTTCCCAGGTTCTTAAGCGAGTATATTCGTTAAAAAAAGTGGAGATGTCGATCATGCTTTTATAAGTAGGTTTTATTCTATAACCAGCTTCATAGGCAATCATATTTTCTGCTTGAAATGTATCGCTTCCCGTGTAAAGAGTTGTTTTGCCATTCGAGGTACTGATTTTAACATCATCATCTCCGCGATTAGGAGTTCTAACTGCGCGAGAAATTGAAGTCCATAAAGTTTGACTACGGGATGGGTAATAAATTAATTTAGCATTTGGCTGGAACTCAAAACCTGTAAAATCATTTTTCTCAAATTTTGAGCCAATTATAAAAATAAAATCATTGATAGTTATTTTTTCCTGAAGGAATGCTGTAAATAGCTGATCATTTCTCCATCTTGAAGAGTAACTCAAAGGTGTTATAGTATTAGGATTTAATTGAATGTTATCTTCCATTTGTCGATATCCTAAACCCCAAGTAATTTGATTTTTTGATGATAGACTGTAAAAATGTTGAAAGTCTATATCCAATGTCTTAGCAATTCTTTTAACTGAAGAAATATTGACGAGGTGATAATCGATATAGCTGTTAAAAGTTGTTTTTGATTTTTTTGAAATTTTACTATCCCAGCCAAAAATTAAATTTGCTCCGTCAGATAATTTGCTATTTTCATTTGAGTTGCCAAAACTTGTAAAATAATTTTTAGCTAAACTTTTATAAATATCACCTTTAAGTGAAATAGTTTGATTTTTAATTGAGGTGATATCGTAGCGAAATCCGGTGCGGTGATGGAAATTGTTATCGCTATTATCTTCTTTACTGCCATATTGATCAAGACCTTTGCGATAATTTGTTTTGGCATAAAGACGATAACTATCCTTACTTTTATTTTCTGCGCCATATCTTAACTCGGTGATTGAGCGATCCTTATTTCCAACGGTTTGTGAGGCATAAAACCCTTTAGTTTGCGCAGAGTTTTTGGTGATA
>CAILUF010000117.1 GCA_903837365.1 uncultured Alphaproteobacteria bacterium
AACAATTATGAATATCGCAGTATTATTACCAGAAATTACTCTTTTTTGTGGAGGTTTATTAATCCTCATGCTTGATATTTTTTTTGCAAAAAATAATTCTAATTTTTTTTATATCAATCATCTCTTGGCCCTTATTATCTGCGGAATTGGCGTTTCCTTATCTTTTAAAAATTTTGTTATTAATGATTTTTTCTTTAACAAATTATATCACAATTCGCCACTTATTTCATTGGTTAAATCATTCATAATTCTCCTCCTTACTTTTGTTTTGGTGATGTCTCTTCGTTTCGTATATTTAATGCCCAAATTCAGTGCAGAATTTTTAGCATTAGCGCTTTTTGCGACAACTGGAGGATTAATAATGATCGCAAGTAATGACTTTTTAACCTTCTATTTGGGACTTGAATTGCAGGCTTTGTCATTTTATTTACTTTCAGCAATTAATACTAAATCTGCAAAATCAAGCGAAGCTGGATTAAAATATTTTATTTTAGGATGTCTAGCTTCCGGCCTTTTATTATATGGAATTTCAATGATATATGGCTTTATGGGAACTACCAATTTCTCAACAATTGCCGAATTAATTGAGCTTCAAAAAAATGATGTTTCGCCGGGCTTCCTCCTTGGAATTATTTTAGTATTAATTGCGATGTTTTTTAAACTCTCAAACGCTCCTTTTCACATGTGGGCTCCTGATGTTTACGAAGGATCGCCAACAATCGTTGCAACAATTTTTGCAACGGTTGGAAAATTCAGCGCAGTCCTTGCTTTGGTTTTATTATTTTATAATTTTTCTTGGCTTATTCTAAATAAAATCATGGTAATGGTTGGACTTCTATCCATTATCGTTGGATCATTTGGGGCAATATATCAAAAAAACATCAAGCGTCTTCTTGCCTTTAGTTCGATATCCCATGTTGGTTTTGTAATAATTGGATTTGCTGGACTTGGTAAAAATGTTGTAGTTGCAGTGATTTTTTACATTTTAATTTATAGCTTGATTAGCCTTGGAACATTTGGTTTTTTAAATTTGATGGTTAGTAAAAATGAAATTGATAACGATGCTGAAGATAAAATAATTTTTAATATTAACTCTCTATCTGGGCTATCAAAAACCAACCCTGTAATGGCATTATGCCTTTCATTACTAATGTTTTCAACTGCTGGAATACCGCCCTTAGCTGGATTTTTTTCAAAATTTTATATTTTATCCGCTACAATTGCTAGTGGCTTTTTTTTCTTTGCTTTAATAGCGATAATTTTTTCAGTAGTTTCAGCTTTTTATTATTTACGAATTGTTAAAATAATTTATTTTGACAAACCCAATAACCACGTAGTTATAGATGATTCCCTGGCCATTAAATCAATTATTATTTTTACATCAATTTTAAATTTGGTAATGCTGTTTTTTATAGAAAATATTTTTGCACTGCTTAATAGTTTTATTTTTTAAGATTTAATTCATGACAAAATTTACGCAAAAAACTGATAAACCGCTTACTGGCGAAATTGCCGTTGCTCCAGATAAATCAATATCTCATCGCGCATTGATTTTTGCCAGTTTAGCAAATGGCAAATCAAAAATTACAAATATTTTAGAAGGGGAAGATGTTCTTCGTACCGCTTTGGCCCTTCGATTAATGGGCGTTGAAATTAATAAGGTAGGCAATGATTATGAGGTAAATGGTTCAGGATTGCTTGGGTTATGTGAAGCTGAAGATGTTTTAGATTTAGGTAACTCTGGAACTTCAACAAGATTGCTTGCTGGATTAGTAACACCGTATAATTTTACGACTTTTTTTACTGGCGATAAATCGTTGAGAAAAAGACCAATGGCGAGAATTTTTTCACCCATTTTAGAATTTGGTGCAAAAATTATTTCTCACCAAAATAATCTTTTACCATTTGCAATTATTGGCGCAAAAAATCCACTGCCAATTAATTTTCAAATGAATGTTGCATCTGCTCAAGTTAAAAGTTGTATATTATTAGCGAGTCTTGCCACTCCTGGTATAACAACGATCATTGAGCCTGAAAAATGTCGTGATCATACTGAAATAATGATGCGCTATCTTGGATTAAAAATTACGAGTGAAAATTTTCAAAATGGCTTAAAACATAGCTATCAAGGCTTACAAGAATTTGATGCTAAGGATTTCAAAATTCCAGGCGATATTTCATCGGCAAGTTTCTTTATTGTCGCTTGTCTATTGGTTAAAAATTCAAGAATAATTTTACGTAATATTGGTTTAAATCCACTGCGTACAGGAATAATTTCTACTTTGCTAGAAATGGGAGCAAACATTGCTATTTCTAATCATCAGCTAATTAATGGCGAGGAAGTTGGCGATATTTTAGTTGAACATAGCGAACTTAAAGCTGTTAATGTTCCTGCCTCGAGAGTTGCGTCAATGATTGATGAATTTCCAATTCTTGCAATTGCTTGTGCTAATGCTTCGGGAACGTCTTATTTAAACGGGTTAAATGAATTAAAAACTAAAGAAAGTAATCGCCTTTTGATGATTGCACAAAATCTTGAAAAATGCGGAGTAAATTTAAAAATTACTAATGATTCCTTACAAATTATTGGCGGAATTAATATGCCAAAAAATCGGGTAAAAATCTCCACTGCCCTAGACCATCGCATTGCAATGTCGTTTTTAATTATGGGTTTAACTCTAGAAAATGGAGTCGAGATAGACGATGATGATATGATTAAAACCAGCTTTCCAAAT
>CAILUF010000118.1 GCA_903837365.1 uncultured Alphaproteobacteria bacterium
TTATTTAGGAAATGCCAAAAAAGCTCCCGGAACATTTGGTAGTATTGGTGGATTATTATTTTGGTTAATATTTACAAAATTATTTTTCACACAAAATTTTAGCATTCTTTTTCAAAATTTTTTATGGATTTTAATTGTTATAATAATGACAATTTTTGCAGTAAAAAAAATTGATTTTTACGTAGAGCATCTAACTAAAAGAATAAAAAATAAAAATCAAGAAATTGATAATCAAACTATAGTTTTGGATGAAGTTGTTGGACAAATTATCGCTCTGCAAATTAGCTTAAATTTTATCGGTGAGAATTATTTTTCACAGCCTGTAATTATGATTATTCATCTATTTTTATCATTAATTTTATTTCGTTTCTTTGATATTAAAAAGCCTTGGATTATTGGAATTATTGATCGCAAAATGAAAAATTCTTTTGGGGTTATGTTTGACGATATTTTATGTGGAATTATTGCTGGTTGTTTAAGTCTATTAATTTTAAATTACTTTAGTTAGTTTTTGTTATTTTATAATATTTAAATTTTACAATGTTAAAACTAAGCGATCTTGAAAAAATTCATATTTGCTAAAACGACGCAAGAAGCTCATTCCCAACAGCGCAACTCCCATATCGCCCTCATTAACACTGGCATAAATATCTTTAAATTTTATACCAGAAATTTCAACTTCTTTTAACAAAATTGAAGCACCAAAAGATCGACCATTTGCGGTTTGATAAGGTCGATTAAAAATTAAATTTCGCGTGTTAATGCCAATTTTATTTGCATCTTTTAAGCTAAGCATAATATCGCTTGCACCTGTATCAATCATAAACAAAACCGGTACTTTATTGATTAATAATTTAACGTAAAAATGCGAATCATCAGAAATATTAATCACTAATTGTCCTCGCTGATTTAATTGCGCTGAGGTTGGATTAATTTCGCCACTGATTCTATTTTTAAAATCGCCAAATTCAAATCGATAGGCGTAAAGCACAATAAATCCGAAAGCTACTCCCAGCCAGATCAAAGAATATTTGATAATTTTTTTTAAAGTCATTTCTCGTCTCGAGGAAACTCCAATTACCATTACTGAAATTAAAATTATCAAATAAATTATTTGCTGTAAATCGCCATCTTGCATTTTGTAAATTTAATTAAAAATTATTAATTTTTAAAAGTAGAAATTTCTTTTAAAATTTTTAAGACTTGTTGATTTTCGTCATCTTTACCAATTGATGCGCGTAAGCAATTATTGAGTCCGTAAGCAGTCATTTCTCGCAAAATAATGTTATTTTTTAAAAATAATTGCTGAGCTTTTTGGCAATTTTCTTCACTTAAAAAATCAAATAAAATAAAATTTGCGATCGAAAAATGCGCTTTTAAATTATTCAATTTAGCAACTTCACTTTGTAAAATGTTCAACCATTTTTGATTGTGATGGCGTGATTTTTGTAAAAAATCTTCATCATCCAATGAGGCGATTGCGCAATCTTGGGCAGGACCAGAAACATTAAATGGTCCACGTATTTTATGCAAAATCTCAGCAATTTCTTCAGCGCAAAAACACCAGCCAATTCTAAGCGAAGCAAGTCCATAAATCTTGGAAAAAGTTCTAAGCATCACCACATTTGCATTATTCTTAACAATTTCTAACGGTTGAGGATAATCATTAACCGTTACAAACTCTTCATAAGCATGATCAAGAATTAGTAAAATATTTTTGGGGAGTTTTTTAATTAGCAAGTCAATTTCATCACTTCGAAGATATGAGCCAGTAGGATTGTTTGGATTGGCAATAAAAATAATTTTGGTTTTTTCGTTAACTGCTTGAAGAATTGCCTCAATGTCAGTTCGCATATTTTTTTCTTTGACCTTAATTGGCGTAGCTCCTACTCTCTTAGCTGAAATTGGATACATTAAAAATCCAAATTCACTATAAATTACCTCGTCACCAACTCCGCAAAATGCCGAAACTAAAAGCGCAATCAACTCATCAGAGCCAGCACCGCAGACAATTTGCTTAGCATTTATATTATTTTTTTGAGCAATTTTTTCACGCAGTTGTAAACATGAACCATCGGCATAACGAAAAATATTTTCGCTATGTTTTTTATAAGCATCTAACGCTAATTCGCTTAATCCCAAAGCATTTTCATTCGAAGAAAGTTTGATTATTTTTTGATTTTTATCACCGATTTTAGCCTTTCCTGGAACATAATTTTCTATTTCAAATAAATAATTATGGGCTTTGGGCATTTGAAAATATTGACTCATGAAATTTTATCTAAATTATTTTATTTTTTAAAAAGCTTTAATGTTTTGCTATTCTTTTTTGAAA
>CAILUF010000119.1 GCA_903837365.1 uncultured Alphaproteobacteria bacterium
ATGAAATTAAGTTCAAAAGATAAGTCTCTTTTACTCCTTGTTGCTTGTGCAATTATCGTTATTTGGTTTTTTAGCTCGTTTTTTTTCAGTATTTTTTACTCGACGAAATACAATAACGCTGATTTAAAAAAACTTATTACAACTGAAAATGAACAATGGTTCAATCTCACTCGTCCCTTAGAAGTTGAAGATTTGGAGGATCGAGTCATTCTTTTGCATTTCTGGAGTTACTCTTGCGTAAGCTGTTTTGAATCAATACCAAAAATCAAAGAATTACAAAAAGAATATGGAAGCAAGTTGGTAATTATTGGCATTCATTCGCCAATTTTTTCTAGTGAAAAAGATTATGGCGCAGTTAAGAAAGCGATATTGCGTCACGACATTACTTATCCCGTAATCAATGATCCCGAGCGTCGAATCTGGAAAGAGTTTGACATAAAGCAATGGCCAAGTTTTATAGTTATCAATCCTTATGGTGTTATCAAAAAAAGATTAGAAGGAAAAAACGAAATTAATAAATTAACCGATTACGTTGCTAGTCAAATCAAAAAATATAAATTTCAAATTAGTCGAGATGCCTTACCAATATTGCTCGAAAAATTTAACAATATTGGCAATGTTTTGAGCTTTCCAACTAAGTTAGCTTTTGCAAATAATTTTACTTTTAAATCGCGACAATTACCGGTGATTTTTGTTGCCAATACTGGTCAAAATTCAATTGTTGTTTCAACCATTACTGGCGAAACTCTTTTGAAAATTGGCAATTCTCAATCAGGTTTGGTTGATGGTAGTTTTGATGTTGCGTCATTCAACTCTCCGCAAGGTTTGCTTTATGATGATAATAAACTTTTTGTTGCTGATACAGGTAATCACGCAATTAGAGTTATAAATTTTAAAGAAGGTAAAGTGCAAACCATAATTGGTAATGGCATGAGAGGAGAGGTGATTCAAGATAATGATATCGATGGAAAAACAATCGCTTTGTCAAGTCCAACTGATATAGAATTTTTCCCTGACAATAATAACCTCGTCATTAGTAATTCTGGAACCAATCAAATTTTATTATATAACATTAACGAGCAAGATATTTCAGTATTTGCTGGAAATGGTCAAGAAGGATTTGTTGATGGAAAATATCCCGATAACAGATTAGCGCAAACTTCTGATATGTCCGTTTATGGTGACAAACTTTACTTTGTTGATGCTTTATCTTCAACTCTTAGAAGCGCTAATGAAGATGGAGAAATTAAAACTTTAGTAAATTCGCTTAACGATTCAAAAACTTCTAACAATTCTTTAGAATTTGCAACTAACAAAGTTATCGAGCAATCGAATCAAGCTTTGCATCTTCAATCGCCCAAGGCTTTACTTGCTGATGATACGGGAATTTATATTGCCGATAGTCTTAATAATCGTTTGCGTAAATATGACTATACCACTATGCAATTACGCGATTTAGTTGGTGGAAATCGTGGCGATGAAATTGGTCAAAAAACTAATTTTGATGAGCCAAGTGGAATTATTTCTGTATTGGATCGTTTTTATATATCAGATACTAACAATAATCGAGTAGTTATGGTTAGTCGTGGTAATTTCGAGTCGGAATTGTTGAACATTATGCCAGCGTTAAAATTGCATAAGGAAGGTTTTTTACAATATCTTCCGAACCTAGAAAATCAAAGCGAAATCACTCTTAAAGCTAATAGTGAAATTGATCTAAAAATCACTTTACAACCAGGTTGGAAAATAAATGAACAAGGTCCAAGCTTTATTAATTTATTGACGATAAAAGATGATCAACAGGCAGATTTAGTGGCGAATTTTGATTGGAATATCATAAAGACCAAAGAAGCAAAACTTCCCAAACTTGAAGCTGAAAAAAAATATTTATTACAAGGAAAGCTATACTACTGTAAGGATGCCAAAAATTCTTTATGCTATATCAAAAGTTATGAACAAAAGATTAGCGTTAAGCCTGAAGAAACTACCGTTAAAATCGAAATAAAATTAGCTAAATAAATTTGAAATAAAGCTTTATTTTAAGTTTTTAAAAATTATGATTGGAAGCAATATTTTGATAGTTTGATAGGTAGGTTATTTGGCAAATTATTTGGCGAGTTATTTTAAT
>CAILUF010000120.1 GCA_903837365.1 uncultured Alphaproteobacteria bacterium
AAAATAAATAAAATTTATTTTAGGTCCCACAATCTTAATAATTTATACTTTATGACTCCATTAAAAATAATAACATCACAAATAGTTCCATTCAATTCGGCAAAAAATAAATTTGCTAGCCATTTTTTACTTCACTCACCCAATCTTAATTCTCAATATATTCCTGCATCACGAATGCATGGGGTTTTTTCAATAGCTAATCAAATTGCCAACAGAAGAGGCTTTTTTGAATTTTCTTATAAACCGAATCCCGCAGATGTTTTTTCCGCAAGGCTCGATCAAATCGCCGATGAGTTTAGTAAACATCCGGCCATAAAACATCCTCTGTTTGATTATTTAGGAGATAATTCAGATAAAGGTTTAAATAAATTGCAATATGCGATTTATTACCACAATTTTTTATATCGCACTAAACACACTATCCCTTCGGTTGCTTTTGCATTGGCGCGGGCCGCCATTGAAGGCGATATGGTAACGGTAGCAATGCATGGTCGAAATTTATCTGATGAGACTGGACACGGTAATCCAAATTTTGTTCATTCAAAATTATTGATGGACGCCCATAATCATCATGGAAAAAAAATTTTTGATCTCGATCCTTTGACAATAAAAGATTTAGATGAATCAACTTTTATAACTCCCGAAACAAGGGAATATTGTGAAATGAAGGATAAAATTTTTAAAATGAGTTATCCACCTATTGCTGGCAATATGTGGGCGCATGAATTTGCGGCTGATGACATGTTGATAAATTTTAGAAAAGGATTTTTTGAGCCATATAAATCAAATTACTCACCGGAGGAATGGAAAGATGTTATGAAATTTTTTGATGCTCATCGTGATGACGAAAATCCTCATGGTGGCGATGTTGAAGCTGAACATGAGAGAATGGCAAGACAAGCAGTAGTGTTTTCATGCAAAGGAGATGTTAAAAAATTAGAAGATGTTAGGCAAGGTGGATTGATGTTTCTTGATGCGCAAGCAAAATTATGGGATTCATTACTTAGAGAATGTAAAAGATTTGAAAAATGGATGCCAAAAGTTCCTGTTCAAAAAATCGAATCTTTACCAGTTCAAGAACCAGTTTTAAGATCAGAAAAAGAAAAATTATTAAAATCAGCTTTGGAAACTCCTTCATCTTTGAAAGTGCCTTCAACCATTATAAAAAGAGGTTTTGCGACCGTGATGCAAATAACTGGAGGGAAGTCAATTTCTTCCTAACCATTGCAAAGAAATTAAAAAATAAAATATAAAATTATATCGCTTCTTCAATTGCCAAGGCAACATCAAACATAGTTTGTTCGTCGAAACTTCTAGTTATAACTTGCAACCCAAGTGGTAGACCTTGTTTATCAAATCCTGCGGGAACTGATATTGCTGGAAGTCCAGCCATATTGGCAGGAATGGTGAATATGTCATTAAGATAAATTTGTAGAGGATCGAAATTTTTCATTTCACTAAAAGCAAAAGCCGAGCTTGGTGTTGAAGGAGTAAGAATGGCATCGACTTTAGTAAAGGCATTTTTAAAATCTTCAACAACCAATCTACGTACTTGCTGAGCTTTGCGAAAATAGGCATCGTAATATCCTGCCGATAAAACATAAGTGCCAATTAAAATGCGTTTTTGGACTTCAGCTCCAAATCCTAAAGCTCTCGATTTGGCATACATTTCGTTAAGCAATAAATTTTCATCATCACAACGAAATCCATAACGAACTCCATCGAAACGCGCTAAGTTTGAAGAGCATTCCGCAGGAGCGATGATGTAATAAATCGAAGCGCAATATTTGGTATGAGGTAAATTAATTTTAACAATTTCGGCACCCTTTTTTTTAAGCATTTCTTTGCCTTGATCCCAGAGTTTTAAAATATCTTCATTCATGCCGTCAATTTGATATTCATCGGCGATACCAATTTTTTTACCACGTAAATCGGAGTTTAATAATTTATCGAATTGTGGAACTTCGCGTTGCGATGAAGTTGCATCTTTAGAATCATATCCCGAAATAATTTTTTGTAGCAATGCCGAATCGCGAACTGTTCTAGCGAAAACTCCTGCTTGATCAAGTGAACTTGCGAAGGCGATCATGCCATAGCGCGAAGATCTACCGTAAGTTGGTTTTACGCCAACTAAATTTGTAAAGGATGCAGGTTGACGAATTGATCCACCCGTGTCAGATCCAGTTGCACCAGCGCATAAGTTTGCCGAAACCGCAACTGCCGATCCTCCCGAAGATCCTCCGGGAACTAAATCTTCATTTGAATTATTTTTTTTATAAGGATTAATTGCTTTACCAAAGTAAGAATTGGCATTTGCTGAACCCATTGCAAACTCGTCCATATTGGTTTTGCCAAGAAACACCGAACCAGCGTCAAGAAGTTTTTGACTTACTGTTGATTCATAAGTTGGTATAAAATTCTCAAGCATTTTCGAAGCGCAAGTGGT
>CAILUF010000121.1 GCA_903837365.1 uncultured Alphaproteobacteria bacterium
ATTTTTTCTTACTTTTAATGAAAAATAACATTATCAAACAACCCATAATTGGCATACTTCCAGACTATAAAGATGGCGAGATTAACAGTTATTCTACTAAAAGTTTTTATGCTTTACGTACGTCTTTTGTCGATGCAATCGCAAAAACTGGTGGTTTGCCAATATTGCTAACCTATCAATATGATGCGATAGATAGTTATTTAGATTTAATTGATGGCCTATTAGTAGTTGGTGGATATTTTGATATAGATCCAAAATCTTACGGCGAAGATTTTATCCACCCTACCACTAAATTAAACCTTAAGCGAAGCGAATATGAATACGCATTCGTAACCAAGGCGCTTACACGTAAAAACTTACCAATCTTGGGAGTTTGCAACGGTATGCAATTACTGAGCGTTCTTCACGGCGGAAAACTAATTCAACACATCCCCGATGAAAAAAATAAAAATTATATAAATCACGAGCAATCTAAAATAGATGGCTTTCAAGAATATGAAAAACCTTACCATAAGGTTATTATCAAAAAGAATTCACAACTAAATGCAATAATTGGCGAAGATGAAATTAACACCAACTCTTCACACCATCAAGCTGTAGCATCAGTTGGAAATGAATTGGATGTCGTTGCGCATGCAGATGACGGAATAATTGAAGCAGTTGAGAAACCGCTTCATCCATTTTGCATCGGTGTTCAATGGCATCCAGAGCTTAATTCATCTCCGATTGATGTCAAAATTTTCAATGCTTTTATTGCCAAATCCAGGGAATTTTTACAAACCAAAACTTTATCAAAATGACAGATCAACACCTAGCCCAAGGAATAAGGGTAGCAAAAGTTATAGCTCAATCCGGTCTATGCTCAAGAAGAGAAGCTGAACAGCTTATCGTCGAAGGTCGCGTAAGCGTAAATGGTAAAATCATTGACACCCCAGCGGTCTTTATAACCGACCACTCAATCAAAGTGGATGGTAAATTAATCAACGCAAAACAAGATACACGTTTATGGCTTTTTTACAAACCTATTGGCACGATAACTGCCACTAAGGATCCAAAAAATCGCAAAACTATTTTCAAACTTTTGCCTAAAAATTTTCCACGCGTAATTAGCGTTGGAAGATTGGATTTTAATACCGAAGGTTTATTAATTCTAACAACTAATGGTGCACTCGCCAGTCATTTAGAAATGCCAAAAAATAAATGGGTTCGCAAATATCGCGCTCGTGTTTTTGGTAAAATCGATCATGAAAGGCTTGAGGCACTTGCCAAGGGAATTACCATTGAAGGGATTCATTACGGTTCCGTCAAGGTTACCGTTGATGTTGAAAAAGAATCTAATTCTTGGCTGACAATTTCTTTGCAAGAAGGAAAAAATCGCGAGATTAGAAACATCATGGAACATCTTGGCTTGCAAGTTAATCGCTTAATTCGTGTATCATTTGGTCCATTTGTTTTGGGCAATATGCAAATTAGCGAATTACGAGAAATTAATAAAAAGCAGTTAGAAAGTTTTATTCCTATTGAAATTTTATAAATTAAAAAACCAAGCTAGTTTTGGTTAGCGGATATTTAAAATTTTATGCATTTGTATAGAAATATAATATCCGCTCTCATCACAAATTTGACGAGCCTTATCAAGATTGGCTTGGTTTTTAATTAGATCATATTCATCAATAGCTTGCACGTAAACTGGAATTTTATACTTGCTTTGACCAAGCTCGGGAATGCTAGAATAGCTTGAATTTGATGCTGATATTAAAAATTTTATAGCATTAATTCTTGCTAACAATTCTGGATGCAAATTGTAATATTTTCCTTGCGAAGTTTTTGGCGAACATACAATTTTAACAGCCTTTGGCAGTTTGCGCATCACGGTTGCGTTAGTTTCTATCTGTATTTGAAATTTTAATTTTAGCAGTTTATTACAAAGCTTGGAGATTGGCTGAAGCATTGGCTCTCCTCCAGTTATAACAACTAATTTGCGCACTGTTTTGTGCTTGGAATTTTTTGATAATTCAATTACGCTTGCAATAATTTCAGGTAGATTAATCGTTTTTGGCGAATCAAATTCAGTATCACAAAAACTGCATTGAAGATTACAACCACCAAGTCTTATAAAGATTGCTGGTCTTCCTGCATATGGTCCTTCGCCTTGAATTGTTGCAAAAATTTCTTGCACCTCTAAAAAATTTCCTTGATGATTTTTCAGACGAGAAATTTTATTTTTACCAAACATAAATTTAAAATTTTTTTTAAAGTATTGTTGTAATTATCGCGATTAATCCTTAATAATCAAGGGTTTCGAGCATTATAAAATTTGCATTTAAAATTAACTAGCGCATTAACATGAAGAATTTTTTTTCCAATAAAATATTTATTGCCGTTATATTCCTGTTTATCGGTTTTGCTAGTGACAAAATTTTAGAATATTTTCAAAATCATTTCTCATGGCAATATTCAAGTAAAAGCTTTTCGTCTTGGCTCAGAAACGCCAAGGATGATGTTGAAGATAAACAACAAAAGATTTTTACATTCAATGGCAAAAAGCTTGCTTACGAAATAAAAAGTAATTTTAATTCCGCATTAAATAAAACTAGTAAATCTTTGGAAAATACTCAAAAAAAAATTTCTAATAAATTTGACAAGATCACCAAAGCCAATGATCCAGAGCCTAAGCAAGCCGATATAGCTGATCAAATAATTAAAAAAACTGAAGTTAGAAAATATGAAGATGATAAAAGTTTTTCTTTTGATTTAATCCTCACGGGTTTTCGTCATGAGGATGTGATTATTGCGATTAATCAAGAAACTTTAAATTTTTCTTCGAGTTTTAATCCCCAAGCAAAGATGATTATTAACAATAAACAATATAGCAAAGGCAATGATTCACAAGCCTTTTATCATTCATTTAACTTGCCAAAATATGATCACAAAATCGATCCCGAAATTAGCTATAAAAACAATATTGTTAGCGTTAAATTTTTTAAAATTAGTAAATAATTATTTTTGACTAATTTCATTTTTTTCTTAAATTAGTTTGGATTGCAAACAATAGTAAAGTAAACGTTAAGGCGATTGGTCAATGCAAAAAACAAACAAATTAAACCTAGATTTGCGTTCACAAATTTGATTTTTTTAATTAGTGTAAAATATCGGAGTGACTGGATTTGAACCAGCAAACCCAAGATCCCCAGCCTTTTACACTTCCAGACTGCGCTACACTTAGAAAAATTTATTTAAATTTTAAA
>CAILUF010000122.1 GCA_903837365.1 uncultured Alphaproteobacteria bacterium
AAAATTAGTATAAAATAATTTTAATCATATTTAATCTCATCTCCTTTTGTATTACGGTTTTAAGCAAGAAACCCTAGGTTAAAAACCATCTTTAAGTTAATTATCTATTTTAAAATTGATTGGCAAAGTGACTAAAAATTAACCAAAGCTTTTAAATCGATATCAAAAAAAGAAGTTAAATAAACCCGTCAGAAATAAAGCTAAAACCAGTATTTACAATATTTTTTTAAATAAAAAATAAGACAACAAAAATTAAGACCAAGATTCTAGTAAGCAAAATCGAATAATCAAGCAATTTTATTTTTTACCAACTCTGCCAAGATCTCATCAACATGGCCATTGACTTTGACGCTTCGCCAAATTCTTTGCACTTTTCCCATTTTATCAATGAGAAAAGTACTTCTGTCAATGCCAATTGATTTTTTTCCAAACATTGATTTTTCTTTAAGCACTCCATATTGCTCGCATAAATCTGAATTTTCATCAACCAAAAGATTGAAGTTTAATTTATATTTGGCAACAAATTTGCAATGACTAGCCAAGTCATCTCTTGAAACGCCAAGGATTACGCAATCAAGTTTTTTAAACTCTTTACTTTTTTTTGCAAAATCTTGCGCTTCAATTGTGCATCCCGGAGTATCATCCTTAGGATAAAAATATAAAATAACATTTTTACCTTTAAGATCGGAAAGTCTTACTTCTTTGTCTTCGTCACTATTTAGCGCGAAAAGCGGAGCGTTTTGTCCAATTTCAATCTTCATTTTTTTTACTATTTTTTTTCTTTTTGTCGATAAGCTCTTCGCTTTCAGCTGGCTTAACTTGCGAAATAATATCGTTAAATTGTGATTGACTACACAATCCAAGCAAAACCACATCACGAGGTTTTATATTTTTCATATTCCAATGTTGACGAGTTCTAAGTGAATCGATCATCACATCAGTTGTTCCAACTAATTTTTTAATTTGGTTGTTGGTGATTTCGGGGTAATATTTTAAAAGATACGCAATGCCATCTGGCTTGTCTTGTCTTCTGGCAATTGGGGTATATTTAGATCTCTTAGTTACAATTTTTATTGAACTAGAAGCATTTTTATTGATCAGCAAAATGGCTTTACTATCAAGCTCACAACGCTTTATTTCTTCGCGAGTAAGTTGACCTGAATAAATTGGACTTTGTCCAATAATACCGGACGCCACATCGCCATCAGCAATTCCCTGCACTTCTAATTCATGTAATCCACAAAAATTGGCGATTTGTACAAAAGTAAGTGAGGTATTTTCAACCAGCCATATTGCAGTTGCCTTGCGCATCAAAGGTAATTCTTGACTCATAATTTCAAAATTTTTTAATTGTTTTGGTAATTTATAATTACTCCTAAATCAAATCTTTAAATTTTAATTTCAAAAAATAAAATCTTATAAATAAATTCGCAAATTGCTTATTTAAAAACGTTGGCAAATTAATAACTTAAAATGAAAAGTTACGATTTTTAAATAAAATTTGAAGTTTTCTTATCTTAGGAAATGACTATATAAAATTACAATAAGCTTAAATTAAAAGCAAGAAAACATTATGATAATTCTTCTATCTCCAGCTAAATCATTAGATTTTGAAAGCGATTTCGACCTAGAAAATAGCACAATTCCAGCATTTAATGAACAGGCGGATTATCTTGTTAAAAATTTACAAAAATTTGACCCAAAAACACTAGGTAAAATTATGAATATCAGCGAAAAACTTGCTGAGTTAAATTTTTTGCGCTTCAAGGATTTTAAAAAAAATCATAATCGGCAAGCCTTACTAGCTTACGATGGCGATGTTTATGATGGCATAGATAAAAAAAATTATCAGCAAGCGGAGTTTAATTTTGCTCAGGAACATCTGCGCATTATTTCTGGATTATATGGGATTCTTCGTCCACTTGATTTAATTAAACCTTATCGTTTAGAAATGGCTTGTGATTTTAAAAATTTCGATTTCATCGCCAAAAATCTTTATCAGTTTTGGGGAGATAAAATTACTCAATATCTAGCCAATTTAAATACTAAAACCATTGTCAATCTTGCTTCGCAAGAATATTTTGCATCAATTGATACAAAAAAAATTAACAAGAAAATTATCGACATTTCTTTCAAAGAAAATAAAAATGGTCTCTTAAAAATTATTGGCATAAATGCCAAGAAAGCTCGTGGATTAATGACCAATTTTGCAATAGTCAATAAAATCAAAGATCCGCAACATCTTAAAAATTTTAACAGCGAAAATTATTGCTTCAACACTAAACTTTCCAATGAAAATAATTGGGTATTTTGCAGATGAAAGAAATTAAAAATTGGCAATATAAAAATTTCATTATTCATCATTTTGACGAGGTTAAAAGCACTAATGATTTGGCAATTTCATTCGTTAAAAATCGTAATATTTTTGCCAATGAAATTATCCTAGCCAATCAACAAACTAATGGGCGTGGACGTTATGATCGTCATTGGATTTCTGAAGCTGGTAATTTATATTTTTCATTAGTTTTAGATGGAAAAATTGCCAATAAAAATCTAGGATTAAATCAAATTTCAACCCTATCTTTAGTTGCAAATATTGCCTTGAATTTAACGATAAAAACAATTTCTCAAATTCAAAATATTCCTTCTCAAAATATTGCGCTTAATATTGCCAATAAATGGCCTAATGATCTTTTAATAGAAAATAACAAAGTTGCTGGTATTTTGTTAGAAAATATTATTATTAACAATAATTGTGAATTTATAATTTTAGGTATCGGTGTAAACATAAAAAACAATCCACAAAATACTTCGTTTCCTGCAACTAATTTACAACAATTAAAAATCGCAATTGATGCCAAAAGTTTACTAGAAAATTTTTTAGATAATTTTAATAATTTTTTTGAAATTTGGCAAAATTTTGGCTTTAAAAACTTACGAGATTTATGGCTCAGAGATGCTTATAATTTGCATAAAGAAATCGTTGTAGGTGATTTAGAATCAAGGGTTAGCGGTATATTTGAAGATTTAGACGAATTTGGAAATTTAATTCTTAAAACTCCCCAAAAAACTATTAAAATTTTCGCTGGTGATGTTTTAAATCCTTAAAAAATTTTAATCCAAAATTTTTTTTGAATTATTAAAAAAATTCTTGCAATGAAAAAAATATCAGCGAATGTTATTTCGTTAATTTTTATACTCAAATTCAAGCATTTTAACCATCAATAGTTTTATTTAATTAATTCTCAACAAAGATTAGATTTTTAAATAAACTCCCAAATAAAATTTATTTATGAATAATAATTTCGATAACTTATCAAACAGTCAAAATAGCACTACAACAGGTTTTTTTCAAGATCGCAATCTTAAAAATAATATCGGTTTTTTATGTATAGTTTTATCAGTATTTAGCATATTAAGATGCTATGAGGTTTTAGTTGATATAAACAACAAAAAAAATGCTGGAATTCAAAATTATCTTAATGGTCGTGGATCCTACGAAGTAAAGCTTGAACCAAATATTGGCAATTTCTTTTTTGTTGTAAAAAATACTGAAAAAACTGCTAAGGATGCTCATCAAAAAATGATTTTAAAAGCAAATAAAATAATTACAGAACTTTATGAAAAAAATATAAACAAAAATGATATTAAAGCTGATAATTATGTAAGTCGTCCTCGCTATGCTAATGATTCATGTTTAAAAGGAAATTGTCCTTTAAACAAGCAAAATCCAATTGGCTTCGAAGCATCGCAAATAATTTTTATAAAAATACGTGACATAAAAAAATCTGGTGAAATTGTTAGCTATTTAGCGGAAGAAAATATTGATGAGATAAGTCCAATTTCTTACGAAATAGATGATATTGAAAAAATTAAAGAACAGGCTCGCCTTGAAGCAATAAATCTCGCCAAACAGGATGCTAAAAATATCGCCAAATCCTTGGGAGTCAAGTTATCAAGAGTGGTTAAATTTAATGATAGTTTACCAACTGAAGACAAATTTAAAAAACATGGTATGATTGAAAATCGTGATGATTTTGCGCCAATTTTTAGCATTATCCAGGGAGATAATGGCGAACAAAAACTTTACTCCAACGTTATAATCACTTATCAAATCAATTAAGGTGAAAATTGTTTCTTGGAATATTAATTCACTTCGCCTGCGCATAAATTTACTAAAAAAATTTAGTGAAATCGCAATGCCCGATATCATTTGTCTTCAAGAAATTAAAGTTGAAGATTCTTTATTCCCCAGTCTCGAACTAATTTCAATGGGTTATGAATTCCTTGAATTTAGCGGTGAAAAATCATATAATGGTGTGGCGATTTTATCAAAATTTCCTTTATCAAATATTAACAAAATTGATGTTGTTTCTTACGGACATAAACGTCACATCAGCGCAGATATTGAAACTGCTTTTGGCAATATTGAACTTCATAATTTTTATGTTCCAGCTGGAGGAGATATTGCCGATCCAAATCTCAACGACAAATTTGCCCATAAATTAAAATTTATTGACTGGATGGCAAATTATTTTCAAACGCAATTACCTCTCAACAAAAAAATTATTATTCTTGGCGATTTTAATATTGCTCCTTTAGATCATGATGTTTGGTCTCATAAGCAATTGCTCGACGTAGTTTCGCATACGCCAATTGAGGTAGAAAAATTAAACAAAATCAAAAATTCTTTAAATTTTATCGATACGCATCGCATCCATGTTAGCCATGATCAGAAGCTATATAGCTGGTGGAGTTATCGTGCAATTGATCCTTTAAAATCAAATCGCGGAAGGAGATTAGATCATATTTGGATCACCCCAAATCTTAGCGAATATTTAAAATCCTCAAAAATTTATCGCGATTTTCGCTTAGAAAATCAACCATCCGATCACGTTCCAATCGAAATAGTTTTAAAATAAATTTAAAAAATTTTCTAAGTAAAACTTTTAACAGTTATTGTTAAATATTAAAAACAATAATTATTGTTTTTACTTAAAAATAACTATTAAGTCACCATCATCAAGTTGATGTTCAAAATATGATTGGGTTGGCAATGGTTTTTGCTCTAGAGTCTCTAAATTTGAAGACAATACTTGTTTATTAATATATTCTACAAAATCTTGCGCTACTTTTAAAATTCTTGGATTTGTGGAGAAAATTTTTAAAGTAATTTGTTTAGAAATATCAAGATCAGCTTCTTTGCGATTCTGCTGAATTGCTCTGACAATATCTCGTGCAATTCCTTCATCTTCTAAAATTTTAGATAGCTGAATATCAAGCATCACTAGATAATCATTGCTTGGCAAGGCAATAACATTATACTTACTTTCGTCATAATTTTTTATTGCCAATTTCAAATCAAATTCATCATCAACTAAATTTATACCAGCAATTTCAATTGAATTATCGCTTAATTTTTGCCAATTCCCAGTTCGCATCGCTTCGGTAATTTCTTTCATTTTTGCGCCATATTTCGCACCAATTTTTTTAAAATTAATTTGTAATTTCATTTCGCTAAATTCCGCAACATCTTGACGCGCAAAAATCTCTTTAACATTGACCTCTTCGGCGATAATTTCTTTGAAATCTAGTAACTTATTGGCATCTGTACCAATAATCGTAAGGCTTTGCAATGGCAATCTGACGCGCAGATTTTTATTATCACGAATCGATAAAACGCTTGAGCAAATATTTCTAACCAAGTCCATGGCTTTAATTAAATCATCTTCATTATTTAAAAAACCAACATCAGGAAAATCTTGCAAATGCACAGAAATTGAGCGATCAATTATTGTCATACCAACTCTCCAATTTCAAAAACTTCTTCGCCATTAGCTTGTAAAATTTGCTTAACTTCATCGACATCTTTTTTATCTACAACAAGCACCATCCCGATTCCACAATTAAAAGTGCGATACATTTCTTCATCACTAACTTTGCCAATTTTTTTAAGTAATTTAAAAATTTCTGGCATTTGCCAAGAATCATAATTAATTTTTGTTTGCAAATTTTTTGATAAAACTCTTGGTAAATTTTCAACAATTCCTCCTCCCGTAATATGCGCTAAAGCCTTTATTTTGTTAGTTTTTAAAGCTTCTAAAACAGATCTAACATAAATTTTTGTTGGAGCAATTAAAACTTCTGCAAAAGTTTTTTGGTCATAAGCAATGTCAAAAAAATTTAACGAATTTTCTTTAAGAATGTAACGAACTAATGAATATCCGTTGGAATGAACTCCACTTGATGCCAAGCCAAGCAAGACATCTTTTGCTTGAGTTTGTTTAGGCAAAATTAAATCACGCTCAACCGCTCCAACCGCAAATCCTGCCAAATCATAATCACCTTCTTTGTACATATCGGGCATTTCAGCAGTTTCACCTCCGATTAATGCGCAATTAGCTTGTTTACATCCTTCGGCGATTCCAGAAATTACTTGCGTAGCAATCTCAACTTGTAATTTGGAGCAAGCAAAATAATCAAGAAAAAATAATGGTTGCGCACCCTGCACTATCAAGTCATTAACTGACATTGCAACTAAATCAATACCAATTGTTTGATGTTGATTAGTTTCAATAGCAATTTTTAATTTGGTACCAACTCCATCAGTTGAGGAAACTAGAATTGGATCGCTATATCCGCATTTTTTTAAATCGAATAATGCTCCAAATCCACCTAGATCGCAAAAAGATCCAGGCCTTTGCGTTGCCTTAGCCATTGGTTTAATTAGGTTGACTAATTGATTTCCAGCATCAATATCAACACCAGCTTTTTTATAAGTTGTAGACATTAATTTAATTTATTAATTCTTAACTATTGCTATTGTAATTTATTTACAATTAAAAATTTTAAGCAATAATTTTCTTGCCATTTTTAATTTAACAATAAAGACTGGCAAAAAATACTCTTGAAGAATATTTGCCTTAAGTTTATTTTCAAACTAAATCTTATGCCAATTGCGATATTTAAATACAGAAATTGGTTTTAGATGAGTTGAAAATTCATTATTTTCAATATCCCTTGATATTTATTTTAAGCTTTAATTAACCCAAAAAAACTTTAACCAAACTTATGTTAAGATTTTTTTTAGCATTGTTAATTTGCAGTTTCCAACTTGCTACTTCAGGCTTTTGTGCAGATAGCGAGATTTATTTAGTTGAAAATATTTCCGCCAAAACAAAAGCGAAATCGCCAACATTGGCAAGAATTTCAGCCCAAGCAAGCGCTCGCCGTGATGGATTTTTAATACTTCTTACGCGTCTAGAATTAAACACTGCAATTGCCGATGAAATCAATGATGACGAAATCTCTGAAATGGTCAGTTCTGAACAAATTCAAAATGAAAAAATCGCTGGCAATACCTATTTTGCAACTCTCAATATAACTTTTGCTAAAAATTTTGTTGATCATATTTTACAAAAAAAAACTAGGGAAATAAAAAATAACAATACCGAAAATCTTCTTAAAACCAAAGCAAATGATGGCAATGAAACCTCGCTTATTATCGCAGGAATTATCGATAAAAAAAGAATTAAACTTTGGGAAGAGGAAAATCAATGGCGATACGCTCTCAATCGCTATCTTGGCTCAAGAAGTAAAAAAAATTTTCTAGTCAGTCAACCAGATCTTGATAATATTGCTACCATCAATAATGAAAATATTACTGATCTTAGTTACGCAGAAATTGAATCAATGCTCAATAAATACAATGCCTCATCGGCTTATACGATAATCCTAAATTACGATGATATCGAAAATAAAATTACTCTTGATGTTAATCATATTCGCAAAATGCAAAAGAAACAAATTCGCCTCAGCTTTGTAAATGTTGATCGCCTTGATTATGAAAAACTTCTTGACATTGTTGCTAAAAAAACAATCGAATATTTAGCTAATACTCAATTTGTTGGCGATAAAAATCTTAACAATAATTTTGTTCGCTTGGAAATTAATTTTGTTAATCTGGATAGTTGGATTATTGCTAAGAAAAAAATTGAGAATTGCAATTTTATCAATCAAATTAATATCGAATCATTATCTCGCGATTATGCAGTAATTTCCGTTAATTACAATGATCTCAACACTAAAATTGAAGATAATTTTGCACGTCTAAATTTTTCAGTCGATAAAAAAAGTGACAATTTTTATTCATTAACAATTAACTAGAACTGTTTAAAATAGTTTATGCCTAAGAAATTTAGTGAAAAATTATTAATTATAATTCCCTTTATTGCTCTAGCAATTTTTGCGGTTTATCAAATTAGAAGCGTTCTTAGCCCTTTTATAATTTCTTTAATTATCGCTTATTTTTTACATCCTCTCGTTGATAAAATGCAGAATCGCTATAAAATTCCGCGAAGCATGTCAACATTGCTTATTTTGCTAATATTTTTTTCAATATTATTTGGCTTATTGGCAGTTAGTATTCCGCTAGCTTATTCACAAACCCTGCAATTAATTGACAATTTGCCACGTTACGTCCAAATTATCAATATCGATATTTATCCCAAAATTGCCGAAGCGCTAAATCAATTTGGATTAAATGTTGATAAAAGTCTTTTTCATTTACTTGAAACTCATAAATTTAATATCGAAATTAGCGATATACTGCAAAAAATATTATTCAATACCGCAAGCTCTTCAGCTTCATTGATCAACATTTTGTCGTTAATTTTTATTATGCCAATTTTGGTTTTTTATCTTCTCAAGGATTGGGATCGGTTAATTAAAAATCTTAACAACAATTTACCTGAAAAAATTTCTCAACCCATTCGTCAATTGGCGAGTAAAATTGATAAAACTTTAGCTGGATTTATTCGCGGACAAATTCATGTCTGCTTAATACTTGGCTTTATTTACGCAACTTTACTGACTTTTTGCGATCTTGATTACGGTTTTTTAATTGGCATATTGACGGGTATTTTTTCTTTTATTCCATTTGTTGGAATGCTTTGCGGAGTTACTACGGCAATTATAATTGCTTTATTTCAATGGGGTTTAGATCTACAGAATATTGGCTTTGTTTCTGCGGTATTTATTCTTGGTCAAATTATTGAATCGAATTTCCTTACTCCCAACTTGATTGGCAATAAAATTGGTCTTCATCCCGTATGGATTATTTTTGGCTTATTTTTCTTTGGAACTGTTTTTGGCTTGTTTGGAATAATATTCGCCGTTCCTTTGACTGCAACGAGCGGAGTTATAATCAAATTTTTAATCTTTAATTACACAAGAAAAAAACATGACTCTAAGCAAGATTGAAAATGGTATTGAAAAACTCTCTAAAAATAATCACAAAACATTTTCACAAATTATTATCGATCTTGATCTTGAAGAAACCGATCTTGCATCTTGGTTAGAAATTTTTAGCGAATTAAACCCAAAAATAAATGAAAATGGTGAGCAATATTTTACTAATCGCCAATTTACAACTATAAAAAAAATTAAAAAATTTGTAATTGACGAAGGTGGTGATGTCAATGATTTACTAGAAATTATTAATCAAAAAAAATCTGCAAAAAATCTTATTGATTCAACAAAAACTAAGCATCATTATTTTGAAAATTCTTCACAAATTGAAGATGATAATCAAAATTTTACTACGCAATCAAACACCGCAAAATCAATCCAAATTGACGATTTTATTACTTTACAAACTCTTAAAAATAATTCATCACAATTGTTAATTAAAAATATTAGCGATGAAGAAGATCATGAACTGACCATTGGCAATCAAGTTGATCTAAATGCAAAATTACAAGATTTTTCTCGCATAAAACTATACAATATTCATCCCAAAATTAATGAGCAAATTCAACATCGCCTCAAATGCGCAAAACTTAATTTAGAAGAATTAAATAACTTATTAAAAAATCTTTGAAATAATAAGTTTTATTATAAAATAACTAAAGATGTTTTGTTTTAACATTTCTTAATAAACAATTTCACCTTAGGGCAATCTTTGATTATCTTGCGATCTTGACCTAGCTACGTTAACAAAAGAGTTACTCGTAATTCTAGCATTATCCAAAGATCTAGATCTTGAATGCCTTGATACTGGATTAACCCCTCTAGATTGCTGATTTTCATCATTTTGTATTAAATCATGACTCTCATGAGAATGCAGAATTTGCGCAATACTTCTTGCGCTAGGCCTTGGCGAATTAATAAAATTAATTTGATTTGGATCTTGAGAAATTGACAAAGCCAAAGGATTTAATTGTGATCGATTATTTATTAAACTCCTATTTACCAATCCTCTATTTGTAATCTGTTGGCGATTTGCCCAGGGATTTTGCTGAGGATTTTGCTGAGGATTTTGTTGAGGATTTTGTTGGGGATTTAATCTTCTTGAAAAATTATTATTGATTGTCAACTCGGCAATATTAGAAATAAAATTTGGAACCAAATATAAAATCATCTGCGCCAATCTTCTTGCATTAATATTTTGCATATTAATTTCATGAGAAGTTTTATTTATTGCAAATTCGCTTACTAATAAAAATAACGAAGAAATTGCCGATGTATAACAAATACTCGCAAATCTCGACTCAAGAGAAAGTGGGTAATCTCTTTCTTTATTTCCCATAGAAGTTAGATCACTATCGCTATTATTTGCGCGTTGCATTCTCTCTTCAAAGGCTGCTTGATACGAATAAAACGAGTATAAACCAATTATGTAGGTTATTTGATTCAATATCAAAAAAAACCCAGCCTTATTCAGCCCTTCAAAATCATTTAGATGTCTTGAACTATTGCCAAAAAAATATTCAATTCCTCTAAAGAATAAATTTTTAATATTATCGATTGGAGCATTTAAGCGAGTTCTCTCCATTCCTTTATTGACTATCTTAGGAATAGTTATTAATGAACATAACAAAAGAAAATTTAATCCAGCATCTTTATTATTAATTTGATAATAATAAAGAGCTCTTGATAAACTCTCTGTGCAAGATCCGATCACATCTTTTGACCTTGAGTTACAATTAGTATATTTTAACAATATCTGAGAAATACTTCTTCCCGATATAGCAACAGCTTCGGCAATTGAATAATTAGCTAAGTTTTCTAAAAACAAATTTCTATATTGACTATCGGCTATATTTGTTAAATTTCTTTTTAAAGATGAATTTGAAATTTTAATATTTTCGCTAGCTGAGGATAATTTTATAAAACTTTCTAAAGCTTTTTGTTTATTTGGTGAATTTAAAAACTCTAAAGAAATATTACTACTTTTTGCTCCTAAGCCTTTTAAATCGTCGATTGAAAAGATTCCAAACATTTCATCAATAAATTCTTGAAAAGTTTTGTTGATCATTTTTATTGTAATTTTATTTAGATTTAAAACTTTTAAC
>CAILUF010000123.1 GCA_903837365.1 uncultured Alphaproteobacteria bacterium
ACATAAATCCAGTTTTAATTCTAATTTTTTAGATAATTTTAAAATTATATTTAGGGCATTCAATCCTTCAAAGGTTTTGTCCTGCGGTATTTGCTGATTATTGGCTAACAATAATCCCAAGGAAAAATTACGCGATTTTGTTGATGAACATGTAAGAAAAATATCACCAAATCCAGCCGCAGAAAACAAATCTTCTTTTATTTTTAAAGCTAAACATAATTGACGAATTTCGTAAATCCCTTGCAGTACTAGCGCAGATTTTGCATTATTTCCCAAATTCAATCCTTCAATTAATCCACAACCAATTGCAATTATATTCTTCATTACCGCGCATAATTCAACGCATTCTATGGCATCGCAATATTTTATTTTAAAATTTGAGTTATCAATTATCGAGCTAATTTTTTTATAAATTAAGAGATCTAAACAAGCGATTGTTGAAATTGTTGGGAGATCTTGCGCAACCTCAATTGCAAAATTTGGTCCAGATAAAATTGCATAATTTTTATGTCCAATTATGCGCTCAAAAGCATTGCTAAAAAATTCTAGACTATCTTCGATTAAGCCTTTGCTACAGATCACAAAACAACAATTTTCTTTAAATTTAATTTTGGAAATTTGTAAAAATATTTCACTGATATTATTGCTAGGTAGGGCAATAAAAACAAAATCCCAATCACCATTAAATTCATTAATTGCGAATATATTTTTGGGTAATTTAATTTTAGGTAAATATTTATCATTACTATGAGAATTATTAATTTCATTTAGTGTTAATTGATTTCTGGTTAATAAATTAACTACTGAATTTTGCTTTGCTAAAAGTGAAGCAAGAGCTGTACCCCAAGCTCCCGAGCCAATGACTAAAATTTTACTTGTCATAAATTTAAATTTTATTATCAATTTTTTCTATAATTACCATTGCGCTAGCTAGATCTTTTTCGTCACTTAAACTAAGATGAATATAAAAATTTTGGCAAGAAAAAATTTGCTTAACATAATTAATTTTTTCATCTGCAATAATGATTTCTGGTTTTCCTAAGTGGTTGTTAATTACGGCTATATCGTTAAAATTAATACCGCGTCCAAGCCCTATTCCCAGCGCTTTAGCGCATGCTTCCTTAGCGCATAATCTTTTTGCTAAATATGAATATAATTTATCATTATTACCTTGATTAAGATAATTCTTGGCAATTTTTATTTCATTTTCACAATATATTTTTTTTAAAAATTTATCTCCAAATTTTAAAAAAATTTTTTTGATTCTGCTAATTGCGACAATATCATTTCCAATACCAAGTATCATAGCTAAATAATTGCATTTTTTTGAAATAGTTTTTAAAAATATTTATAAACCATTTTTTCAATTATCGCAAAAATATTTTTAAATTCCAATGTTTTCTAGTAAAACTTTTGTTATAACTATCGGCAACAATGGAACCATTGTAGCTTTGCACAACAAAAAAAATATTATTAGCAAGATCTTTGTTGAAGAATTGAGTGATGAAGGAAAAGTTGAAATTGAAAAAATTTTCAAGCAAAATAAAAAATCGACAATCTACATCCTCCTAGATACAATTGATCAAAGCTATAAAAAGAAAATTTACCCTTCAATTCGAAAAACTGATATTCATCGCATCGCCAAACGCGATCTATTTAGTGATGGCGATAGTCAAAGCATTAAAAATTTTTTAATATTATCCAATCGAAAGGTTCATGATAAAAGTCAACTTCATTCCGTTAAGTGGAATTCAGAAACTGGTGCAAAATTAGAATGCCTATTTATTTCAGCTTCAAATGCAGATTTCATAAATAAATGGGTTGATTATTTACTTGATCTTCCTAATCGTGTAGCTGGTATTTATATGCTTCCTGCCGAATCATTTTCATTCTTCAAAATAATAAAAAATGCTATTAATAATCGCTCTAAAATCAAAAATAAAAAAAATGATTTATATCTTATAATATTGCAAAATAAGGTCTGCGGAACTAGACAAATGGTCTTTAACGATCAAGGAGTAATTTTTACAAGGGTTGTAAATTATGATTTTTCAAATGCCAATTTTATTGAAAAATATGAGCAAGATATTTACAGCACATTTGAATATATTAAAAGACTTTATCGCGATGTTGCCTTAAACGAGCTCGATATCGTAAACATCTTGCCTGATAATATAACTGACCTTTTAAACACCACAGGAAATCCTGAATTAAATTATATTAATTTATCTCCGCATTCAGTTGCCAAAGAACTTGGTAATCAAAAAATTATACCAGCTAATAGCACTAATTGCGACTTACTGATCTCCAACATATTTGCCAATTCAAAAAAATTTCTTAAATTTAGCAATGATAAAATAAAAAAACTTGAAGATTTTTTTGTCATCGCAATTTCAATTTATTACGCCAATGCAGTAGTTATTTTTTTTATAATACTGGCGATCATCGGCAATGTTTATTTTTATAATTATGGCGAAAAAATAATTGAAAAATTCGATACTGACAGACTAGGTGCTTCTAATGAATTATCACGAATAAAAAAAGCATTTTTAATGGAGACTCAGGAAAATATTGATAACATTGTTGACTCTCCTGAACGTATTGATGATCTTGGAAAAATGCAGGAAATTTTTGGAAATATTTACGATAAAAATATTGAATTTTATTCGCAATTGAAATTCATTAAAAATTATTCGGTTAAATTAAATAAATTTGCAATAATTGGTGGTGCAATTAACAACAAAATACCATCTCAAATTTCAACTTATCAAATTTCATTTGCAGGAGATTTAATAAATGAAAGCGGAGATATAGATGATTTATTTGCAAGTTTTGATGATTTAAATTCAGCGGTAAAAAAAGAATATGAAGGCAATGAAGTTAAAACTCAAGAAATGGCAAGGGACATGGATTTTACCAAGAAATATCCAACCTACCCAGTTATTTTTAACGTCAATCGAAATATGCCATGAAGATTGTAGATTTAAAAAAAACTATTACGATTAATTCTATTATTTTAGCGGTTCTAATATTAATTTTAGTTTCTGGTATTTTCTTTATTTTTTATCAAAACAAATCTTCAAGTGAACAAACTGAAAAAATTAAAGGTGAAACGGATTTAATAAAATCTAAGACTCAATCAATCATTGGTAAAGCTTCGCAAGCAAAAAAATATAAAGATCTTTATTCTCAAGTTTCAAAAGAAAAGCGTACAAATTTTTCTGGAATTAAAATGGATGAAATTAATATCAAACTCAAAACTATTGGCGATAAATATTACATCACATCAAGAGAAATTAAAATTGCCGTACCAGAAAATTTGAAGGATGAACCTTTTAAATTAAAATCTTTTGGAGTATCATTAACGACAGTAACCCTCTCCTTCAGATCCTACACAGATGATCGAGCTTTTTTATTTACCAGAGAATTTATGAGATCATTAAACGGCTTTACAATCCTTACAAACTTTGACATTCGAAAGGATAAGGATTATAGCGCAGATAATCTAATTAGTATTAGCTCTGGATCTGGAAATGGCAATATTATCGCCAAAATTGAATTTTACTGGTATGCATTTAAAGAAGAAGATAAAACCAAAAACAATGCTTCAAGAAAATCCTCTGTAATTAAAATGGAATCCACAGCCGAGTAATGAAATTTTATTTAAGAAAAATTCAAATAAATATAAAATTAATCCCAGTTCATTTCTTTAACTTTTTGTTTTTTTTTGGATTTTATTTTGGATTTTTTATAATAACAAAAACCTTCGCTCAATCACCGATAAAGCCAGCGGAAATACCTTCAGCAGGAATGCCAAATAACCCATCAGCGGGAATGCCTTTGGGGGGAATGCCAAATAACCCATCAGCAGGAATTCCTTCAGCAGGAATGCCAAATAACCCATCAACGGGAATGCCTTTGGGGGGAATGCCAAATAACCCATCAGCAGGAATTCCTTCAGCAGGAATGCCAAATAACCCATCAGCAGGAATGCCTTTGGGGGGAATGCCGAATAATCCAGCAGCGGGAATGCCTTTGGGGGGAATGCCGAATAATCCAGCAGCAGGAATACCTTTGGGGGGAATGCCAAATAACCCATCAGCAGGAATGCCGAATGGTCCTTTACCTTCAATGCCAGGAGGAATGCAAAATCCAATGGGGATTCAAAATAACACCTTAGGACAAATATCTGGAGCGAGTATTTCCAATTCAATTAGTAAAATTTTAGGCGATGCAGGTGAGCCAAATATTACCGTTTTAATGTTCAATGATCAGGAGGAAGCCAATATTAATCGCGCAATTGATTCATTAAAAAATAATCAAATTTACGTTCCCGAAGGACTTGAAAAACAAGAGGAAAAAGTTGTTGAAGAAGATCCGGAAAAAAAGGAAGAAAACGAAATTGAAGAAAATGAAAAATCCTATATTTACCTAAGCTCAGTTATATATTTTTCTGCAAATGATTGGGTTATTTGGTTAAATGATCAAAAAATTTCCACAAGTACGAATAATGAACAAAAAGAAATTTACGTTTCAAATGCCGATAAGGATCGTATCAAAATAAGGTGGAAAATGAGTCTAACTAAATGGAAAATTTTATCCGGGAAAAAAGATGAAACCCTGGCTCCAAGGCTTGATTTTGATAGCAATACCGTTGAAAGCGAATTCGAGTTAAGACCAAATCAAACTTATATTTTAGGATCAAATTCTGTCGTTGAAGGTAAAGCGGTAATTGCGTTAATTAAGAAAAAAGAATCAAAAGAAAAATCGTCAGCAAAGAAATCAGAGACTACTAAGACAATAAACGATTCTATTGATCAAAATAACCCTATCGCAAAAGGTGGAAATATTTTATCGACAATTAAAAATCTTCAACAAATGAATCAACAACTTGATGAAAATAAAGAACAAATTAGATAGTAAAATTAAATTGAAAATTGGCAAAATAATTTCACAAATTCAAATGACATTTACCATTTAAAAAATTATTTTATCGATATTTATGGAAATATTGAAAATGAGTTAGAGCTACAGCTAATGCATCCGCTTCATCCTCAGTTTTGAATTGGGCATTAGGTAAAATTACTTTTACCATCAATTTAATTTGATTTTTGTCAGCCCTGCCAACACCTGTAACTGTTTTTTTAATTTGCGTAGTTGAATATTCAAAAACATCCAAATTGCATATTGCTAAACTTAAAATTAATGCTCCTCGAGCATGTCCTAGCTTAAGCGAAGACATTGGATTTGAATTTAAAAAAATTTCTTCGATCGCTGAAACATCTGGTTGGTAATATTTAACAATTTCTGTTAGGTTATCATGGAAATGCTTAAGTCTAACTGAAAGTTGTTGAGATGTGGAGGAATAAATAGTTGTTGATGAAATATAAGAAGCAGTATTATTTTTAACATCAATAATACCGACTCCTGTTTTTGTTAAACCCGGATCAATGCCGATAATTCTCATTGGTAAAATTTTTGATTATCTTTAGCCATTTTAATTAGCAAATCGCTAGCTTTATAACGCTTGGAAAATTTCGTTTCAAGAATTTGTAATTTAGTAACAATATTTGCTATACCAATTTTATCTCCATAGCGCAAAATTCCGCCTCGAAAAGCTGGAAATCCTGCACCCATAATCATCGCCATATCAAGATAAGAAGCGTTTTTTACAACATTTTCTTCTAAGCATTTTGACGATTCGTTAATCATTACCAACATTGTTCTTTCAACAATTTCATTAAAGGAAAAATCAGTATTTTTAAAATTATTTTCACTCTTAATTTTAGAAAGAATTTGATCAATTTCAGAATTATAAATTGGTTTTTTGGTCGATTTATTTTGATCGTAAACATAAAAACCCTTTTGAGTTTTTTTACCAAGAAGTTCACGATGATTTTCAAATTCAGCCATAAATTTAGAAATTTCCATCCTAGATCCGTAAGCTTCAAAAAGAGAATGCATAACTTTTAAGCCAACATCAATTCCAACAGTATCAGCCAAAATAAACGGTCCCATTGGCATACCGAATTTTTCTAAAGCATAATCGATATCAACAATTTTAGCTCCTTGTTGAGCAAGATAAGTTGCTTCAAGGATATAGGGAAGTAAAATTCGATTAACTAAAAAACCTGCTACGTCCTTTACAACAATTGGTGTTTTACCAAGATCTCGAGTAATTTTTACTAATTGCGAAATAGTTTTTTCATCAGTTTCTTGACCGCGAATTATTTCAACCAATGGCATACGATTTACAGGATTAAAAAAATGCATACCAGCAAAACGAGCAGGATTTTGTAGTGATTTCGCCATTTGTGAAATCGATAATGACGAAGTGTTAGAAACGATTAAAGCATCATTACTAACAAATTTTTCAACTTCTGTTAGAGTGCGATTTTTTATATCGATATTTTCTACCACTGCTTCGATAACTAAATTGGCATTATGAAATCCAGTGAAATCAAGCCCTGAAGATATATTAGCAATTTTCATATTAACTTGCGAGTCACTAAGCTTTCTAATTTTTGTAAGAAAATTAAAATTTTTTAAAACTTGATTGTAACCTAAAGCAATTGCTTTTTGCGAGATATCTTTAATGCGAATTTTTATATTATTATGAGCGAATAGCCAAGCAATTCCTCCACCCATTATTCCCGCTCCAAGTAATGCAGTATTTTGGATTGAAAAATTTTGTGAATCTTGATTTACATAATCTTTTTTTAATGCTTCATTGGTAAAATATATCTCGATTAAATTTTTAGAAATTTCGCCAATTACCAATTCCACAAAAGCTTCTCTTTCAATGCCTAAGGTTCTTTTATTTACTTTCTTGCCATAGGTTTTACGAATTACTTCTAAAGCAAAAAATGGCGCTAAATATTGACCCTTAGTTTTATTCCATAAATCCTTATTAGCGAAGTGAAAAATTAGATGTTTTTTTAATAATAAATTTTCAAAAATTGCCAGTTTTTTTGCTGAGTCAAATCTTGATTTTAAGTAATTATTTTTTTGAGGATTGGCAAGAATTTCATCAATAAATTCTGGAAGTTTTTGATCGAGAAATTCATTGTGAATTGCCACATCTATTAAACCGATTTTTAATGCTTTATTAACATCAACTGCTTTACCAGAAAGAATGATTTTTAATGATTCCTCAAGTCCAACCAAAGCAGGAAGGCGAAGAGTTCCACCAAATCCCGGAATTATTCCGAGATTAACCTCGGGCAAACCAAAAATGGTTTTTAAATGAATAATTCCTACGCGATATTGACATGCTAAAGCTAACTCCAATCCACCTCCCAAACATGATCCCCTAATTACAGCGATTGAGGGAATTTTTAATTGCGCAATTTTATCTAAAATATTTTGACCACGTGAAATTTTTTGTTCAGCATCTTTTTGATCAATAATAACTTTGATTTCATTGATATCCGCACCAGCAATAAAATTATCCTTTTTAGCCGATGAAATTATTAAAATTTTTATTTGTGAATCGTTTTTTACTTGCTCGATATATCTTTCAAACTCTTCTAAAACCTCAATAGAGAGCTTATTTACCTTTTGGTCACCAGCGTTGAAAATTAAATTTGCAATACCATTTTTATCAGTCTCTAACGATAAGGCATTATTTTTTGAATTCATAAATTCCTAATTTGTTTTTAAAAAATATTTTTAATTTATATTAAAAATTTGTCTTAAAAACAATATTTTTGCAAGTAACTTTTTTGTAAATATTTAAATTTAGATTTTATTTTACATCAAAAAATTTTTAACTTTTTTAACTTTGCCAATCATTGCGATTGTAGGATCAGATTTATAGAAAATTTCACTAGCAAAATCGGTTAGATTTTTTAGTGAAACTTCGGCCAATTGTTGATGAATCTCTTCATCGCTAACGATATGATTCAAAGAAATTATATCGATTCCACGCCTTTGCATTCTAGAGCTTGTGCTTTCTTTAGCCATTAGTAAACTTGCTTGAAATTGCGTAATTACTCTTTGCAATTCTTCCTTGGTAATTTTTTGACAAATTTTTTCAATTTCATTTTTAGTTGTTGTCAAAAGTTGATTACATTTTTCAGGAGTAGTTCCTGCGTAAATTGCGAATAATCCTGTATCACAATAACAGCTGTTAAAGGCATAAACAGAATATGCTAGACCTAAATTTTCACGAACTTCTTGAAATAATCTTGAAGACATTCCTCCTCCTAAAATCATCGCTAGAATTTGTGATTTATAGTAATTTTTATCAAGATATGAAATTCCTTTAAAACCCAAGACTATATTGACTTGTTCAAGCTTTTTTTCCTTACGAAATTCACCACCCAAATATTTTGCAGATTTAACTTTGACGATTTTATTTTCGCTTAAATTATTGAAATATTTTTTTGTCCATTTCGCTAAATCATTTTGCGTAATATTTCCCGAAGCTACAACCGCAATATTTGAGAAGTTATATTGATTTTTCATATATTTGACAAAATCATTGCGAGTAAAATTTTTAACATTGTCAACTTCACCTAGAATACTTCGTCCAAGCTCTTGATTTGGGAATGCAGTATTTTGAAAATAATCAAAAACAATATCGTCAGGAGTATCATTAGTCATCGCAATTTCTTGCAAAATAACTCCCCGTTCTTTTTCTAATTCAACTTTATCAAAAATTGAGTTTTGTAAAATATCAGCTAGAAACTCAACGGCAAATTCACTATATTTTTTTAAAACCTTAACATAATAAACAGTTTTTTCTTTAGAGGTATATGCGTTGATATGACCACCGATTCCTTCAAATTCTTCGGCGATTTGTTTGGCATTTCGAGTCTTTGTACCTTTGAACGCCATATGCTCAAGAAAATGTGAAATGCCATTTATTTTTATATTTTCATTACGACTTCCCGTATTTACGAATACGCCAATCGATACCGTTTCCACCTCGCGCATCTCGTCAACACTAATTCGCAAGCCGTTATCAAGCGTTATTATTTCTGCGTTAAAATGTGTCTTGGCTATTTGTTTTTTTGTCATA
>CAILUF010000124.1 GCA_903837365.1 uncultured Alphaproteobacteria bacterium
AAAGGCATCTTCTTTAAAGGCATCTTCTTTAAAGGCATCTTCTTTAAAGGCATCTTCTTTAAAGGCATCTTCTTTAAAGGCCTTTTCTTTAATTGAGTTATCAATTGTAATTTTAATTGTTGGAATTTTAGTTGCAGGAGTAACGCAAAGTTCAAGGTTAGTTGCGCGGATGAAATTATTTAGCGCGCAATCCGCAACTACTTCCTCGGATATCGCCTCAATTCCCAATTTAACCTTATGGCTTGAAACGACTCTCGGCAATTCAATAACTAATGCTAATGGCAGTATGCAGTTAGATGATGGCAATTCAATATCCTCATTAAACGATATTAATCCCCAGACTTCTAATAAAATAAATTTAACCCAGACTAATACCTCAATTCAGCCAACGTACAAAGCCAGTGGAATCAATGGCTTTCCCTCAATTAACTTTAATGGCTCTAACCAATATTTAATAAATATGTCTGCAATGCCGGTAAACCTAAGCGATAAGGATTATACTATAATTCTAGTTTGGAATACAACTTCTGCAGAAATTGGTGGAATTGGGCAAGTGGTAATTTCGCAATCGGATAATCCTGGCTCATGTAATCAACTTGCCTCGATTTGGGTTGTTAGCAATACCTACGGTTTTGCAGGCGGGTGTAATGATTTTAGAACTGTGAATATTATTTCAAAAACTCCTTATATCTCCATCTTAACTATTAACAATAATTTAGCATCCAATAACATTTCAGTTTACAGTAATTCAAACACTCCAACTGTCGGTACTACGGGTGGTGGATCAGCAAATTTAAATATTGGTATTGGTAATTTTTTAATTGGTGCTCGTTATCAAAATGGCAATATAATGCAATATTTTGTAGGCTTAATTTCGGAAGTAATAATTTACGATCGAGCATTAAAAATTGACGAAATAAAATCAGTTAACGCTTATCTGAGTAAAAAATTTGGCATTAAAATTCAGTAATTGGATAATAATTTTTTTATAAAAAATTACTCATAACTTTTTCAAATTCACTTAAGGAAATATCTTTTTTCACAAAAGCCTGCCCTATTTCGCTTAATAAAATAAAGACTAGATTGCCATTTTCAACTTTTTTATCTTTATATAAATTAGCAATTAAATTCGATAAAGACCAATTTTTCTTAAACTTTTTAATGTCAATTTCAAAGCCACATTGCTTGAGATGAAATTCAACTTCGTCAAAATCAACTTGCTTAATAAATCCAAGATTTTGCGACATTTTAATTGCCATGATCATTCCAATTGCTACAGCTTCACCGTGTAACATCAAGTTTGAATAATTCAAATCAGCTTCAAAAACATGCGCAAAACTATGACCAAAATTAAGTAACGCTCTACTGCCAATTGCTGAAGATTCTTTTTCGTCATTACCAACTATTTGAGCTTTTATTTCACAACATTTTTTAACAACTTCCAATATAATTTCTTGATCATTATTGAAAAATCTTAAATAATTTTTTTGTAAATATTGAAAAAATTTCTTATCGGCGATTAATCCGTATTTGAGGATTTCAGCATATCCAGATCTAAATTCGCGAATAGGTAAAGTTTTTAAAAATTCCAATTCAATTAAAACTAATTTCGGTTGATAAAAACTTCCGATTAAATTTTTTCCCGCAATTGAGTTGATCGCGGTTTTACCTCCGACTGAACTGTCGACCATCGCCAACAGAGTTGTAGGAATCTGAATAAAATCAATTCCGCGCAGTAAAATTGACGCAACAAATCCAGTTAAATCTCCAACAACTCCTCCACCAAAAGCGATCAATAAAGTTTTGCGATCAATATTTTTTTGCAAAATTTCTTCGCAAACTTGCTCTAAAACTTTAAAAGATTTAGCCTGCTCACCGGCATCAACAACTACAGATTCATGGTTTTTAATTACATCAGTAATATAATCGCGATAAATTTCATTAACATTTTTATCACTAATAACAATAATTTTACTATATTTTTTTTCGCTTAAAAAATGCGCCAATTCGTTGATAATATTGCTTCCAATGATGATATCATAACTACGTTCATTAAGATCTAGAGTGATTTTATTTTTCATTTTTTTAGATTATTAATTTGTTGAACAATTTTATTAACCAGCATTTCTTGATTATGATTTGTTGTATCGAAATCTAGATCGCACTCACGGTAAAAAGGCTCGCGCTGGATCATTAAATCTTGAATAATTTGCCTTTTATTTTTTATGCCTTCATTACTATTCAATAAAGGACGATTATTTTTATTATTGGTACGAAAAACCACCTCATCAAGATCAGCATGGAGCCAAATCACTATAGATTTTTTTTGCAAAAGTTGACGATTTTTTGGATCATTATAAGCACCACCTCCCAAAGATAACACGATCTCTTCATCGCGATCAATAATTTCCGAAATAATTTTTGTTTCAGTTTCGCGAAAAAATTTTTCACCTTTTGTAGCAAAAATTTCATTAATTGAACAATGTTGCTGATCTTCAATTTCTTGATCTAAATCGATAAAATAATATTGCAATTTTTCTGCAATTCTTATTCCAAGCGTTGTTTTACCAACTCCCATCATCCCAATAATGG
>CAILUF010000125.1 GCA_903837365.1 uncultured Alphaproteobacteria bacterium
ATCAAAGGCAATAGGGCAGAAGTTGGATAACACCCCGGGCAAGCAATAATTTTGGCTTTTCTAATTTTATCGCGATTAATTTCACTAAGACCATAAACTGATTGTTGCTGTATTTCCTCAGCTAAATGTTCATGTCCATACCATTGAGTATAATCATGCGGATTTTCAAATCTAAAATCTGCAGAAAGATCGATGATTTTGAGATGTTGATTATTTTGATCGCTTAAAATTTTTTTAAAAATTGCTTGCGAAACCGTGTGGGGAAGGCATCCGAATACTACGTCTATTTCAGCAAAATTTACTTGCTCTAATTTTTTTAATTTTGGTAAATTAAAATTATAGAGATGATTATAAAGTTCATTCGGTTGAGAATCGGCAGTATTATTACCAATTAATTGACAAATTTCTACATGTGGATGGTTATTTAATAATCTTATCAACTCTACTCCGGTATAACCAGATGCACCGATAATTGCTACTCTAATTTTTTTCATTGGAAATTATTTAAAATTATTGTTTAATATTAAAAACTATTTTTTTTATGAAGATTGGGATTTTTTTTGCGGTAATTTTTTGGTAATTCAAAACTACCTTGCCAAATCCCTATCTCAGAGGTTTTGGCTTGTTTTTCTAAACTGTCCATTTTCTCATCACTTTCGGTAAAATTATAAATTATCGCCATACCATTTTTTATTAATTCTTCATTAACAGAAATGTTATTTACATAACATTTACTTAAGTAACGTTGATATTTATCTTTTATGGCATAGAAACATTCGATTTTTTTACCACCAACCAAATTAATTAAAAACTCTTTACTAGCTTGACCGCAAGCATATTCCTTATTTTTTTTATTAAAACATGTTTGACTATATTCAGGTGCATCAATCCCAAAAAGTCTAATATCTTTTTTGGCAACTTTAAGCGAATCGCCATCAAGAACAAAAGCTTTTCCAGAAATTTTTTGATCAAAATCTAAGTGAGATTTAACTTTTAAATTATTGCTTTGCGATATCGCTTGGTCTTTACAGGCAACACTAAAAATTGTAATTAAAAAAGTGATAGCAAAAAAATACGAAAAGTTAGAAAATAATTTTTTCATAAAAAAAATTAGCGATGAAATAAATTTTATTTTTAGAAAAATTTCTTTTAAAATTTTAATTTTAAATAGCATTTTTAATTGCATATATTTAGGCTTGAACTAATTTTTGATAATCTTGCATTAAGTCAAGAGTCATTTGACTGGCAGTCGGAAATAAATGTTTATTTTCAATGTTACTAACACGCGTTAATTCCGCGGCACTTCCGGTAATAAATACATCAGTTGCATCGCAAAATTCTTCTGGCAAAATATGACGCTCGACTACTTTTATTCCTCTTTTTTTAGCAAGACCAATTACCGTTTGACGAGTAATGCCATTTAAAAAACAATCGCAAAGCGGAGTATGAAGTTCATTATTTTTCATAACCAAAAATAAATTTGCACCGGTTGCTTCGGCAAGATATCCGCGATAATCAAGCATTAGAGCATCATTATATCCTTCGCGTTCAACTTCATGTTTTGAAATTGTGCAGATCATGTAAAGTCCTGCAGCTTTAGCAAATACTGGAGCGCATTCGGCTGGAGGTCGACGATATTTAGCAAATTTAACTTTAATTCCAGCCTTACGTGCTTCATCGCTGTAGTATGAAGGCCATTTCCAGCAGGCAATTCCAAAATGAATTTTATTTTCTTGCGCAGAAATTGCCATTTTCTCTGAACCTCGCCAAGCAAATGCTCGTATATATCCGTCCACGATATTTTGCTTTGCTACTAATTCATTTTTTAATTGATCAATTTCTTCAACGCTGTAAGGAATTTTAAAGTCCAAGGTGTTAGCTGAATCATGTAATCTTTGCGAGTGTCTAGTTGATTCGAAAATTTTTTTATTGTAAACTCTTTCGCCTTCAAAAACAAGGGAAGCGTAGTGTAAACCGTGATTCAGTATATGGACTTTAGCGTTTTTCCATTCAACAAACTCACCATTATAAAAAATTGTACCATCTCGTAAATCAAAAGGAATAATTTCTGTCATATGTTGTGTAATTTAATTTAAAAAAGTTAATAATAATTGATAAATATAATTTTTAAAGGTTTTTAGTTTTTTTAATTATCGGTAATTCTTGACGATTAATTGAGGCAGTAAAAATTTCACAGCCATCCGCTGTAACGCCAATGGTATGTTCAAACTGAGCGGAAAGCGATCTTTTGCCAGTAATTGAATTTTTATCACCAGTAATAACTGTCCATTCGTAAAGGACTTCATCTTTATTTTTTAAGGTTTCATCTTTTTTGGTGTGATAATTTCCTTCGTTAATCATTGGCTCAATTGTAAAAAACATTCCTTCTTTCAATTCCAAACCTTGTGATTTTTTTCCATAATGGACAACGCTTGGGTCATCGTGAAAAACTCTACCAATCCCATGTCCACAATAATCTCTAACTACCGAAAAACCATTTTGGTGAGCGTGATTTTGAATTACGTAACCAATATCGCCAAGATGATTTCCCGGCTTAACTTGCTCAATAGCAAGCATCAAACATTCATAAGTTGTTTGCGTTAATTTTTGAGCTTTGATTGATGGTTCGCCAACGTAATACATTCGACTTGAATCGCCATGCCATCCATCAAGGATAACCGTCACGTCAATATTTAAAATATCACCATTGCGAAGAATTCTATCGCTTGGAACGCCATGACAAACTACTTCGTTAATGGAAGTGCAAATTGATTTAGGGAATGGATATTTGAAATTTGAGGGATGATAACCTAGTGGAGCGCAAATTGCTCCAGCCTCAATAATTTTTTGATGACAAAGTCGATCAAGTTCGTTGGTGGTAATTCCAACATCAACAAAATCGTAAATGTAATCTAGTACTTCGCTAGCTAGCCTGCCAGCATTGCGCATCCTTACAAAATCTTCTTGATTGTGAATTTTAACTGTCATTTTATATAAAAAATCTTAAATATTTATTTACAAAAAATAAAATATTTTGGTAAGTAAAAGTTTCGAAAACCTTGAAAATAAAGTCGATTCGATGATTAATTTTACAGCTAAACTTTATCAATTTATTGAGATTAAAAATAAAAATAGTTGATTGTAAAAAAAATTAGAATATCATTTTCAAACTTGCTGATTTTTATTTCAATAGAATTTTCAAAAAATTCATTTATAAAATCGCCAAAGCAAATTAAATTTTCAAATATTTTTAAATTAATTATGGCTAGAATCACTGTTGAGGACTGCGTAGAAGTCATCCCGAATCGTTTTGAACTTTGTTTAATTGCCGGAAATCGTGCAAAGAGTATTTTATCTGGTGCGCCAACTAATCTTGATCGCAAAGAAAAACCTGCAGTTATTGCTCTAAGAGAAATAGCTGAAGGTTTACTTGATATTGAAGTGCAAAAAAGAAATATCATCAAATCAATAAAAAATCGCGGAATTGTTGAAATAGTTTCCGATGATAATCAAGTTGTTGAAGCGATTTATGAAGAATCAGAAGGCGATGAGGCTGAATCAAATATCAATCTTAAAGATGGAACTTTTCTTGACGAGAATGTTGAAGTTGACGATTAATTAAAGATACAGCTTTAAACTCGCTTGAGCATTGTTTTGTTTTTGTTTATTATCGATAATTTAAACTATGCTTACAGCGCAAGAATTAATCTGCAAAATCAAATCTTACCATCCCAATCTCAATGAAGATTTGATCCTCAAATCTTATAATTTTGCTAAAAATGCGCATGGCAATCAAAAGCGTCATTCCGGTGAATCTTACTTTTCTCATCCTGTTGCCGTAGCAGAAATTGTTGCCGATCTAAAGCTCGATGAAGAATCAATATCTACCGCTTTACTTCACGATGTAGTTGAGGATACCGAAGTTACCCTTGCTGAAATTGCTGAAAATTTTAATGAGGATATTGCTAAAATTGTTGATGGCGTAACTAAGTTAAGCAAAATTGAAAATCTGCATAATAGTGATCGAGTTGCTGAAAATTTTCGTAAATTAACTATGGCAATGTCGCAAGATATTCGCGTTCTTCTCGTTAAACTTGCTGATCGCTTGCACAATATGCGAACCATTGATTACGTTCCTTCAAAAGAAAAAAAATTAAAACAAGCCAATGAATCTTTGGAAATTTATGCACCACTTGCTGGACGAATTGGTTTAAATAAAATCAAAGATGAATTGCAAGATCTATCATTTCAAGTAATCAATCCTGAAGTCAGAAATAGCATCATTTCAAAGCTCAATGAAATTCGTGAAAATAATAAAAATATTATTGAAAAAATTATTAATAAATTGCATGAAATTTTGCATGAGCAAGATGTTGATTGCGAAATATCTGGTCGCGAAAAAAAACCATATTCAATCTGGATAAAAATGAAAGCCAAGAATATCGGATTTTATAATCTTCACGATATTATGGCATTTCGAATCGTTGTAAAAGACGTTGCAAATTGTTATAAAACACTTGGAATTATTAACTCATATTTCAACATGATTCCCGGTAGCTTTGATGACTATATCAGCACTCCCAAAGAAAATGGCTATCGCTCATTACACCTAGCCATTCTTGCATTCGAAGGCAATAAAATTGAAATTCAAATTCGTGATATAGAAATGCATGAAGCTTCGGAATTAGGTTTTGCATCGCATTGGAATTATAAAGAAAAATTTATTAAAAAAAATCAAAATGCAAAAATAAAAAATCAAGAAAAGGATCAATATCGTTGGATTCGTGAATTGTTAAATCTTTTTGAAAATTCCGAAAGCGCTAGTGAAGTTTTGCGTCAACATAAACTCAATATGCATAAGGATGAAGTATTTTGTTTTACCCCCAATGGCGATATTTTTAATTTGCCATATGGTGCGACTATTGTTGATTTTGCTTATGCGATTCATTCGGAAGTTGGAAATAATTGTGCTTCTGCAAAGGTCAATGGCATGATTGCACCACTGCGTCAGAGCCTTGAAAATGGTGATCAAGTTGAAATTATTACGGCAAAAAATTCCAAACCATCGCCCAACTGGCTTCAGTTTGTAACAACATCCAAAGCTAAATCGGCAATTAAAAATTTTATTCGTAATCAAAAATATCAAGAATATAGCACTTTAGGCCAAGCAATAATTCAAAAATATTTTGCCTTGAAGAATTTAGAATTTAATGATAAATTAATAGAAAAATCATTAAGTAGTTTTAATAAAAAAACCCTCGCTGATTTATATTTTAAAGTTGCGGATGGAACTATTACCCGTCAAGAAATTCTTAAAAATATTTATCCCGATTTTGTTGAAGAAGGTCGGGTTATAAATTACGCAAAACCATTGCAAAAAAAAATAAAGAAATCTTCTTATCACTTACCAATTACTGGTTTAGTTGATGGCATGGCAATTCGTTTTGCTGGATGTTGTAATCCAATTCCAGGAGATTCAATTTTAGGAATAATTAACACCGGTACTGGTGTTACGATTCATCAAAAAATGTGTCATAATCTAAAAAATCTTGCGCTTAATCCTCAACATGTTGTTGATGTTTGTTGGCGAGAAGATGAGGATGTGACAAATGAAAATTTTTCAAGTCAAATTAGAGTTGTTGTCGAAAATCGAAGCGGAGCTTTAGCTGAAATTACTAGCTTAATAGCCAAGAAAAAAATTAACATTAACCAGATTAAAACAACTAATCGTTGTCAGGATTTATTCGAGGTTATGATTGACATTAATGTTAAAAATGTCGAACATCTTGAAGAAATTTTATCGGCTTTAAGATTTTCAAAAAAAACTATTCAAGTTGAAAGAATTGCGGGTTATCAATCATGATTATTAATGGATTTTTACAAAAAAGTTTGAAGCACAAAGCGCAAATAATTTTTGAAAATTGTCTTCAAAAAAAATTAAAAATAGCCTTCGGGGAATCTTGCACAGGAGGTCTATTATCAGCTTTATTCACCGAAATACCCGGATCATCAAAAGTTATCGAATGTGGTTTAGTAACTTATTCAAATCAAGCTAAAATTGATTTCTTGGGAGTTTCAAGAAAATCACTCGATAATTTTGGCGCGGTAAGTAAACAGGTTGCTTGGGAAATGGCTAATGGAGTTTTACAAAATTGCCATGTTGAATTGGCAGTTAGTATTACTGGTATTGCTGGACCGGATGGTGGATCGAAAGAAAAACCAGTTGGAAAAGTATTTATTGCTTTTGCCTCATTTGAAAAAAATATTGTTAAAGAGTTTTTATTTGCAGGAGATATAATAAGGATCATCATCGTTCATGTAATTATCATAAGCGTATTGATATTCACCTGGTGTCATAGGAGCAATTACTTTAATACCTGGCATTCTATGAACTAATGAATGATGTGATGAG
>CAILUF010000126.1 GCA_903837365.1 uncultured Alphaproteobacteria bacterium
ATGTAGCAAATATTTTGATTATTTCTTTTAGAGCGAAATAAATTCCAATCATGAAATCTAGCTAATAGCTCTTGTGAATGAGCACTTTGAGTAAAAATTAAAATTAAAAAAAACAAAATTATCAATGGCAATGTTAATTCAAATAGGCGAATGAGACATAAGTGTATTTGCGTTTTTAAAATTTGATAACTTGACATTTTTTAACTATAAAAATATATTTTTAAAAATAACAAACTTAAGTTAATTATCATTTAAAATTTTTCAAAGGAAAATTATCAATTATTTTAAATTTTGACTAAAATTTAGTTTTACTTGAATTTTAAGTTCGATATTTTAACTTTAGTATTTTCAAATGTGATCTAGGGCATGTAGGCCAAATATAGATTCGTAAAATACAAAAAATCATTAATTAACAAAAATTATTCATAACAAAGCAAAAAGATTATGCTTAATTTTTATAAAATTTTAATTTAAAAATATGTCAAAAAAAGTTTTTGAAGAAAGAGATCTCGATAAATCAGATTCCAAAGTAGATTCTGAAATAAATCATCAAGATAAATCCTTAACTCACGAAGATTCACAAAATGAAGCTCATGAAGAACATTCGCCTTTAACGCAATTTGAAGTTAAAAAGATTGTCGATATAAAATTAGGACAATATGATTTAAGCTTTACAAACTCAGCGCTCTACATGTTTATCGCTACCTTTTTAATCATTGCATTTATGATAATTGCTACGCGTAAAAAATCACTGATTCCCTCAAGAATTCAAACTTGTGCCGAAGGACTTTTCAACTTCATCAATGATTTAATTAAAGGAAGCATTGGCGATGAAGGACAAAAATTTTTCCCATTAATTTTTAGCCTATTTACTTTCATTTTGATATGCAATTGTCTTGGAATGACACCTTACAGCTTCACCTCCACGAGTCAAGTTGCCGTTACATTATCAATTGCTTTAATGTGTTTTTTAATAATCACTATCTATGCCATTGCCCGTAATGGCATTGGTGGATTTATACATATGTTTCTCCCGGCGGGAGTTCCGTGGTGGATGGCTCCATTAATATTTCTAATCGAGTTATTTTCTTTTTTAATTCGTCCAATCACTTTATCAGTTCGTCTTTTTGCCAATATGGTTGCAGGACATGTGCTTTTAAAAGTTATAGCTGGATTTGTCATTTCACTAGGTTTTGTTCTAGGAGCTCTGCCCTTCGCCTTCAGTATCGTAATGACTGGCTTTGAATTATTTGTAGCAGTTTTACAAGCTTATATATTTGCAATTTTAGTTTGTGCATATCTAAGTGAAACAATGAAAGCTCATTAAAAGTTTTTTTTTATAATTAATTTGCATAAAAACTTTTTATTAATAAATTGCTTATTTGTTTAATTCGAAATTTGACAGTCTCATTTCTGTCAATTGTATTTTTTAAGGCATTGCTTTAACGAAGTACTTCCCGCTTCTATGGGGTAAATGAGAATTTTTTAACTTTAATTTTTTATTTTATGGAAATGATTGCATTAAAATTCATTGGCGTTGGTTTATTATCAATTGCTATGGCAGGAGCTGCGATTGCGATTGGCAATATCTTCGGTTCTTTTTTCAATAGCATTGCACGCAACCCTTCGGCTGCACCAAAAATTGAAAAATATATTTATATCGCCGTAGGTTTAGCTGAAGCGATGGGTATATTTGCAGTTTTACTTGCATTCCTTGTGCTATTTGCCAAATAATTTAATTATCAACGAATAAGGTTAAACCTTATTCGTTGATGTTAAATAATACTAATTTATCTTAGTTAATAATTACTTTAATTTAAAGTTTTAGATTTATCTAAATTTAAAATTTTTCAAAAAAAATCGTTAATTTAAAATATTAAAAAAATAATTTATGCCTCAGTTTGATTTTACAACTTATAGCTCGCAAATATTTTGGTTTTCTATATGCTTTGCAATTCTGTATTTGGCAGTTTATTTTATAATAACTCCAAGAGTTCAAGAAATTCTTGATAACAGAAAAAAAATTATTGATGGCGATCTATCTTCTGCGGGAAAAATAAATCACGAGATTGATAACTTAAAAGCAATTACTCAAAAAAATAATCAAGAATCAAATTCTATATATCACAATAAAATTGAATCTACGATACAAAAAATTAGTCATACGCGTCAAGAAGCAATTGAAAGTTTAAAGAAAACAATTGAAGAAAATAGCAAAAAATCTCGCAAGCAATTACAAGAATTGGTACTTCAATCACAAAAAAATAGTGGTAAAATTATCGACGAAATTGCAAAAAATATTAAATCAAAAATTATAAATTAGTTTATGTTAAATGAAAAATTCTGGCTAGCTATCGCATTTTTTTCCTTTGTGACACTTGTCATAAAATATTTTGGTCCAAAAATTTCAAAAATACTTGACGATAAAAGCAAGTCAATTGCTCAAGATATTATTTCTGCAAAAGAAGCTCGCAAGAAAGCCGAGGAATTGCTTGTTTTAGCGCAAGAGATTCATCAAGAGAGTATCGCAAATGCAGAAAAGTTAATATCTCAAGCTGATAGTGAATCAAAAAATTTACTACAAAATGCTCAAGAACTTATCGATCAAGAAATCGCCAGAATGACTCTCTTAGCATCTCAACGCATTAAGATTGAAGAGGAAGCATCAATTAGGGAAATAAAAACTAAAATTCTTTACAGCGCTTTGGCACAACTCCAAGATAAATCATCTTTAAATCCAGATGAGCATAATAAAATCATCGATAAATCAATTAAGAACTTTGAAAGAATTCATTAATTATCATGATTATTTGTTATAAATTATTAAT
>CAILUF010000127.1 GCA_903837365.1 uncultured Alphaproteobacteria bacterium
AGGGATTGCGTCGCATCCGCTCCTGATCCCGCTCTTCGCTAAAAAAAGCCGTTTAGGCTTTTTTTTGAACGCGAAGAGCCCTCAAGGGGGGGGTGATGAAGTCCGTAGGTTTGATGAGTGTTTTTACTAAATGTAGGGATGTAAGCCCCGTCGTTGCTTTAGCACGACTTTAAAAAAAACATTGCTTAATTATTAATTTGTTAAAATTAATTTGGCATTAGATGTTTTTTTGTTTACGAAGAAATGTTGGTCAATGTTGTAAATGTTTTTTATTTATTAGATTTTAACATTGAAATATGGCGATTAATTTACTGATTAATTTACCGAATAATTTAAGATTGCATCATTATTAATTCATGCATTACAAAATTGGCTAGTTGTTTTTTTTGATATTGGTGATTGCGTTAGTGGATTTTAATTTTGGCGCACCCGAGAGGATTCGAACCTCTAACCTTCTGATCCGTAGTCAGATACTCTATCCAGTTGAGCTACGGGTGCTAATAAAATTTAAATATTTCAGTTATAATCGCATTAAAATTATTAAAAAATTTATTAATAATCAATTAAAATTTTAAAGTACGATTATAAGCTGATTATTTTAGGAATTAACTTGTTTTTTCTTAACTGCCTTGCTTTCATCTTTAGGATTTTCAGCTTCAATTTTTTGAATAGTACTTTTATCGCCAGCAATTACTGCACTTGCTTTTTTACGCACTAGACCTTCAACTTCCTCGGCAATTTTTGGATTTTCTTTCAAATAAGTTTTAGTATTTTCTTTACCTTGTCCAATTTTACTTCCCTTGAAAGCGTACCAAGATCCTGATTTTTCAAGGATTTCAAATTTAACTCCAAGATCAATAATTTCGCCAATTTTAGAAACACCTTCGCCGTAAATTATTTCAAACTCAGCAGTTTTAAAAGGAGGAGCAACTTTGTTTTTAACAACTTTTACTTTAGTTTCATTACCCAAAACTTCCTCTTGCTCTTTAATGGCATTGCCACGACGAATATCAAGACGCACTGACGCGTAAAATTTTAGTGCATTACCACCAGAAGTTGTTTCGGGATTGCCAAACATCACGCCGATTTTCATACGAATTTGATTGATAAAAAAAACGGTAGCATTGGTTTTAGAAATTGTTGAAGTAAGTTTTCTTAAAGCCTTACTCATCAACCTTGCTTGCAAGCCCATTTGATTATCAGCCATTCCACCTTCAAGTTCAACTTGCGGAACCAAAGCTGCAACCGAGTCAATAACGATTATATCAACTGCACCTGAACGAACTAGAGTATCGGCGATTTCTAGAGCCGCTTCGCCATTATCTGGCTGTGAAATAATTAAATCATCAAGATTAATTTTTAAATTCTTAGCATATGCCGGATCAAAGGCATGTTCAGCATCGATAAAAGCGCATGATAAGCCAGCCTTTTGCGCTTCAGCGATTGCATGAAGAGTTAAAGTTGTTTTACCAGAGCTTTCTGGTCCGTAGATTTCAATTACTCTTCCACGAGGATATCCACCAACGCCCAGCGCAATATCTAAGGCAAGCGATCCACTTGAAACAACCTCGATATCCATGGATGGACGATCGCCATATTTCATTGCTGAACCTTTGCCAAATTGCTTGTCTATTTGCGATAACGCAGCTTCTAAAGCTTTTTTACGATCATTATTAATCATAATTTTCTCCTATTATTTATTAGTGGGATTGGTTGTTTTTTATTTAATTTTAATTATAAATAATTA
>CAILUF010000128.1 GCA_903837365.1 uncultured Alphaproteobacteria bacterium
TCATATTTGTTGCCATGGAAGCGCAGAGTCACTGATTAAAAATCCACAATATTTGGCATTATTCACCAAGAATTTTAATAACCATGAAAATTCTAATTATCAAGAAGCTTCAGCAAATAAATCCGCAAATTATTCTTCAGAAATAAGTGATGAAATAGCTATTTACAAGCATTCTCATGATCATCATCATTAATTAATATTTTAAAAATCTTTAACTAATCCTTGCAATAATTTTGCAGTTTCACTGTTTGGATATTTAATTAGATAAGGAATTTTTTCTTCATTGCATTGAGAAATTTCTGGAATAATTGCAACTTCACCTAAAAAATTTAGATCATAATCTTTTGCTAATTTTTTAGCTCCATCCTCGCCAAATAAAAAATTTTTTTGACCTGCAATTTCCAAAAATGCCATATTTTGTATTATCCCTAAAATTGGAATTTTTAATTTTTTGAAACAATCTACGGACTTTACAGTATCAATGACCGAAAGAGTTTGTGGAGTTGAAACTAAAACTACTCCATTCAGCGGAAATTTTTCTGCCAAACTCAAATATACATCTCCCGTTCCAGGAGGCATGTCGATTATCATCACGTCAACTTTATTGCCATCAAATTGCCAATTTACACTGCGAATAAGTTGATGAAGAATTTTGGTAACCATTGGACCTCGCCATACCCCTGCGCTATTAGCATCGATCATGTTACCAATTGAAATGCACTTTATGTTATTAGAAATAATTGGCAAAAGAAAATCATTTTTAACTTCTGGTTTATCTTGAAGATTCATTAAACTTGGAATTGACGGACCATAAATATCAGCATCAAGTAATGCAGTTTTTACACCGATTTGACTTAATGCAATTGCCAAATTACAAGCAATCGTTGATTTACCCACTCCGCCCTTGGCAGATGCTACGGCAATTATTTTTTTAACCCCTGACACATCGGCTACTTGATTGATAAAATCAGCTAAATTTTTTTCAGTTTTTTGCATAATTTAATTTTAAAATAATTTTTAAATTGATCTAAAAAAATTTATTGAATTTGTTTTTAGAATCAATTAAATTGAACTTTATAAAAGTTATAAATCTTTTCAAGTTTTGTTTGTTATTTTACTGCCAGAACTTGAAAATCATATATACACCACTCAATTGAGTGTTTAATTTAAAACTTAAATTTAAACTTTCTAATGTTTAAAAATTTTTCTAGTCATAATCTGAGTTTAAAAAAACCCTCGCTTTTATATTCTAATTTGCAACCGAGTTTTGCTAATAATATTGGCGATAATCAAGCTGTTGAAACAAATTTTAAAAAAGAAAATCTTGATAAAAATTCCTGGCAAGATTTAATTTTATTTAACAATAATGATTCTAACAACAAACCTGCAGGACCTTGGGGTCCATGGGGTCAAGGCGAATCAAATAAACCTTCATCTTCAGGAAATAATCAGCCAAAAAATTCAAATTCAAATCCACAAAACGATAATAAAAATAATTCGCCAGACAATAAAAACTCTCAACCAAATGATAATGATCCAGATAAAAAAGATCAGGAAGATAAAAATAAAAATTCTTCAAAAACTAATGATCAAAATCCAAAAATTGATTCACAAAAAAATGAATTTAATTCCGATCAAAATAAACACTCAACCTACAACTCCCATAACCAATCACGAAATAGAAATAACCAACCGGATGATCGCGATTTTTTTGATAAAATTATTGACGACATAACTGATTTTTTAAAAAATATTAATTTCTTAAAAATCAAAAAATATGGCAATAACAAATCCGATAAATCGTTAATTGGCTTAGTAGCGCTATCTTTGATTTTATTTTATCTAGCGACTGGATTTTACAAAGTTAATACCGATGAAAATGCTGCAATTTTATATTTTGGAAAATTTTATAAAGTAGCAACGCCAGGTTTAAATTATTACCTGCCCTATCCCTTTGGACAAGTTATTAAAAAAAGCGTTACAACCGTTAATACTGAAGAGTTTGGCTTCGCATCTGATTCGCGTAAATCCTCAACTAAAAGAAATTTTGATGCCGAAAGTTTAATGCTAACAGGTGACGAAAATATTGTTGATATTGAATTCCAAGTGCAATGGCAAATTTCCGATATTCGCGATTTTGTTTTTAATATCGCCGAACCTAATCCTTCAATTCGCAAATCAGCAGAAAGTGCAATGCGTGAAATAATTGCGCGTACGCCAATTGCCGATGCTCTATCCGATGGTAAACAACGTATCGAACAAGAAGCTAAAATTCTTCTCCAAGAAATTCTTGATTCATATGGTGCAGGTGTTCGTGTAATTTTAGTGCAAATGCGTAGGGTAGATCCACCAAGTCAAGTAATCGATGCTTTTCGCGATGTTCAAACAGCCAAAGCTGATAAGGAAAAAGAAATCAACCAAGCACAAGCATACGCTAATGACATCATTCCTAGAGCACGTGGTTTAGCCTCGCAAATGCTTGAACAATCGCAAGCATATTCAAAGGAAATTGTTGCTAATTCTGAAGGTGAAGCTGGAAGATTTAGTTCGATTTATACTCAATATTCAAAGGCCAAACAAGTTACTAAAAAAAGACTTTACCTTGAAACAATGGAACAAATCTATCGCAATATCGACAAGGTTTACCTCGATAAATCAGTCTCTAAATCAGCGATATTGCCATATTTCCCAGTGTTTAACAATGTCAATAACGACAAAATAAATTCACTAAATAATACCGAAAAAGTTGTTGAAAACACTTCACAACCAATTAAAACAACTCAAAAACCCTAAACTATAATTTTTTTAACTATGAATAATAGAACAAAACATATTTTAATTGTTGCTACTATTGCGGTTATTTTATTTGCTAGCTCAATTTTTACGATTGATCAAAGACAACAAGCATTGATTCTCCAATTTGGCGAACCAATTCGCGTGATCAACACGCCAGGCATTAAATTTAAAATTCCCTTTTTACAAAATGCCGTTATTTTTGATAAACGCATAATTGACTTGGCTATTTCAGAACAGGAGGTTATTGCTTCTGACCAAAAGCGTTTGATAATTAATGCTTTTGCTAAATATCAAATTACCGATCCGCTAAAATTTTATACTTCAGTTGCAACGCAACAAGGTTTATCAAGTAAGCTTTCTGGAATTATCGATTCAAGTCTAAGGCAAGTTATTGGTGAAGCTACGCTCAATGAATTACTGACCGAAAATCGTGCAAAAATTATGCAAGACATCAAGGATGCGGTTAGTAACTCATCGGAAATTTTTGGTATAAAAATTGTCGATGTTCGCATTATGCGCGCTGATTTACCTCAAGAAAATTCTGATGCAATTTTTGCTCGCATGCAAACTGAGCGTGAAAAAGAAGCTCGCGAAATTCGTGCTAATGGCGCAGAAGAAGGTGATCGAATTCGCGCTGAAGCTGATAAACAAAGAACCATTATTATTGCTGAAGCTAAAAAAACTGCGGATTTAACACGTGGTGAAGGCGATGCTACTTCCATTAAAATTTTTGCTGATTCTTACGGGAAAGATCCAGATTTTGCTGAGTTTTATCGTTCAATGTCAGCCTATAAAGAAGTTTTAAAAAATGAAAAAACCAAAATGGTTATATCACCGGATAATGAATTTTTTCGCTATATGAATACTTCATCATCATCAAAAAATTAATCCTAAAATTTTATGTTTTTACTAAAATTATTGATAAAATTAATTTTATCAATCGGTCTTTTATCCTACGTTAATGCTTTTGCGCAAGATAATATCCAATTATCACCAAAAAATATTATTGCAAAAAAATCTTCTACCCCAACAGATATCAACGCTAAAAATTCCGCAAATAACAATACTAAAAATCCTGAAAATATTATTCCCAAAAAAAATAATTCTGAAATTAAAAGTGACAAAAATATTGTAACGCCAAACTCGCAAGAATCTCCTAAAGCCAATGCTTTAGAGGATAGCAAAGCTAATATTGACAAAACCAATTCGCTTAGCAAAAATCCCCCTGAGCCTAAAACTATCAATAAAACAAAAGATAATTCTTCAAAAACTTCACCAATCATAACCGAAAAAAATTCCAAAAATTTGGTAAAATCTCCAGTTAAAAATTCTGAACAAATTCCTTCCAAACAAGTAATTTCCAACAGCTTTGCGGATTTGGTAGAAGATTTATTGCCAAGTGTTGTCAATATTACCACTTCTCAAGAATTAAAAAATAACAATAATTTGGAAGATAATTTTATTGAAGAATTTCCCAAAACTCCACTTTTCGATGATCTACGTAAACACCTAGAGCGTCAACTGCGTCAGCCAAATGAAATGAAACGTAAATTATCTTCAATTGGCTCAGGTTTTATTATCTCAAAAGATGGTTTAATCGTTACTAATCATCATGTAATTGATGACGCTAACGATATCACAATTAGCTTGCATGATGGTTCAAAATATAAAGCGAAGGTTATTGGCATTGACAAAAAAACTGATGTTGCCTTATTAAAAATTAATCCAAGCAAAGAATTAAAATTTGTAAATTTTGGTGATTCATCATTAGCAAGAATTGGTGAATGGGTAATCGTTATCGGCAATCCTTACGGCCTTGGTGGATCGGTTTCGCTGGGCATTGTTTCAGCGCGCGGTCGTGATATAAATAACGGTCAAAATGATGAATTTATTCAAACTGATGCAGCGATCAATAAAGGCAATTCGGGCGGTCCAATGTTCAATGCGCGTGGCGAAGTAATTGGCATTAGCACAGCTATTTTTTCACCTTCAGGTGGCAGTGTTGGAATTGGTTTTGCCACACCCTCAAATTCCGTTTTGCAAGTAGTTAAACAATTACGCGATCAAGGTGAAGTTACGCGCGGATGGATCGGCGTATCAGTCCAAGATATTAGCGAAGACATTGCTGATTCAATGAAATTAGAAAATAACAAAGGAGCTTTTGTTGTGGAAGTTATAAAGGATGGACCAGCTGATAAGGCTGGACTTTTGCCAACCGATATAATTCTTAAATTTGAAGATCAAGATATTGAGGATATGAAATTTCTTCCCAAAGCTGTCGCTAAATTCCCGGTTGGAAAAATTGCTAAATTACAAATTTTGCGTCAAGGTAAAATAAAAAATCTTAAAATTGTCATTGAAAAATTAAAGGATAATGAAATTAGAAAAGTCGAAAATAAAACTATTGAAAAAAAACCAACCCTGAAAGCAACCGCGCAAATACTAGGTCTATCGCTTGCTGAATATAAAAGTAAAATTCGTAAAGACAAAAACGAAATCAGCGTTGAAGGGCTTTTAGTAACCGATGTTAATCCAAAATCTGAATCAGCAGAAAAAGGTATTGCTATTGGCGATATAGTACTCTCGGCCAATCAAGTTCCAATCAAATCAATTGATGATTTGCGTGGCATTATTGAAGAAAATAGCAAGAGCAATAAAAAGATTTTTCTTTTCATTCGTCGCAATGAAAATAGTTATCCTGCCGTTCTTAATTTGAAATAATTTTGATGTTTCTAAAAAAATCTCCGGCAAAAATAAATCTCTTTTTAAAAGTTAAAGACCTTAGAGCGGATGGATATCACAACCTAGAATCATTAATGGCTTTTTTGAATATTTACGACGAAATAGCTGTTGAAAAAAGTCAAAAATTTTCGCTAGAAATTACTGGCGAATTTGCGAAATTTATTGATATTAACAATAATTTATTCTTAACAATTCTTAACTATTTTCAAGAGAATTTTGCAGTTTCAAATAATTTAAAAATAAAATTAATAAAAAATATTCCCGTTGGTGCTGGTCTTGGTGGAGGCTCATCCAACGCTTGTTATTTCATGAAAATTTTAAATGAAATTTTTAATTTAAAATTAACCAAACAACAATTGCAAAAAATTTCATTTAATTTTGGTTGTGACATTGCTTTTTTCTTTGAGGATTGTGCGCAAATTGTCGGTGGCAAAGGTGATGAATTGTTTGATTACAATAATTTTACAAAACTTGATGGTTTAATAATTTATCCACAAATTAATTTATCCACTAAGCAAGTTTTTATGGAATTTTCTAAAAATAAAAATAGTAAATTTTATGAACAAAATTTTGCTGAAAATAAAAATTTTTTAAATTCCCAAAATTCAGTTGCAGAGCTAAGAAATTTATCAATTACACAAATTTTACAATTGCCAAATGAGCTTGAGAAACCAGCAATTTCAATAGCTGGGGTGATTTTAGAAATTATTGACAATGTTAAAAATTTTGATCCACAATTTGTTAAAATGTCAGGAAGTGGTTCAACTATTTTTGCAATTTTTAAGGACTCATCGTCACTAGAAAATGCCAAGCAAAA
>CAILUF010000129.1 GCA_903837365.1 uncultured Alphaproteobacteria bacterium
GTAGTATCTCAACCCTCTAACTGTAGCAAATGAATTTAAAATAGATGTTCCATTCGCCCCATCGGGAGTGATTTTTTTTACATTACTATCATTAGCATTTGCTACATAAATATCACCGCTTGTTGGTTCAATAGCTATACCATAAGGTTTATTTAGCTGATGTAGCAACGTGGTAACTGTACAGTTTGTAGTTATATTTCCATCATAACTACCCTGTGGAGTTAAAACAATTTTGTTTATTTAAGTTCTAATTAACCATTATATTGTTATTAACCAAATAACAATATTTTAACATAACAAATTTAAACCCTTAAGCCCAACCATTATGGTCGCCCAAACCCAAACCTTTGCTTTTGCAGGCATTGAAGCTATAGCTGTAGCTGTGCAAGTTAAAATTACTTCGGGAAATCCTAGCTTTACAATTGTTGGTCTGCCAGATAAGGCAGTTGGTGAATCTAAAGAACGTGTTCGCGCCGCAATTTCTTCAACAGGACTTTCCTGGCCTTTTCAAAAAATCACCGTCAACCTTGCTCCCGCTGATTTACAGAAAGAAGGTGGACATTTTGATTTGGCAATTGCACTTGGAATCATGATTGAAATTGGAGTTTTAGCGCAAGAATTAATCAAAAATTATTTTATTATTGGCGAGCTTGGGCTTGATGGATCGGTCCATACAGTTGGAGGCGTTATATCTTCGGCAATAACTGCCAATCAGCGCGGTTGCGGATTAATTTGTCCACAAAAAAATGGCCGTGAAGCGGTATGGTCTGGAAATCCACAAATTATTGCAACATCAAGCATTATTGAATTAATCAATCATCTCAAGGGTGAGCAAATCATTGCGCGTCCAGATCTAGTTAACATTACCGATGAAGTAGAAAATGAAAAATATCCAGATTTAATTGATGTTAAGGGTCAAGAAATCGCCAAGCGTGCTCTTGAAATTGCTGGAGCGGGTGGACATAATTTATTGATGGTTGGTCCACCTGGTACAGGTAAATCAATGCTTGCATCGCGATTAAGTGGGATTTTACCTCCACTTGAATTAATGGAAGTTCTAGAAATTAACATGATTGCAAGTATGAGTGATAAAATCATTGAAGGTAAATTACTTACCAAGAGACCTTTTCGTGAAGTTCACCATTCATGTTCAATGCCAGCGATGGTTGGTGGAGGTGTGCGAGCTAAGCCCGGAGAAGTTTCCTTAGCCCATCGTGGAGTATTATTTCTTGATGAATTGGCAGAATTTCCGCGTCAAGTTTTGGATTCGCTTCGCCAACCTTTAGAAACTGGATTTATCAATATTTCGCGCGTTAATTCGCATATAACTTATCCAGCTAATTTCCAATTAATATGCGCAATGAACCCCTGTCGTTGTGGATATTTAGGGGATACAGCTCGCGAATGTAAAAAAGCTCCCCATTGCGCAGAAGAATATAAAAGCAGAATTTCTGGTCCGCTTCTTGATCGAATTGATATTGTCATCAATGTTGGTTGGGTTGATTATTTTGATAATCAAAAATCAAATCAAGAAGAATCGCAAATTATTAGGCAAAGAGTTATTAGGGCTCGCGAACTACAGTATCAAAGATATAAGGTTGATAAGTCTCAAGAATTTTTTTGCAGTACCAATGCCGAAGTTGACGGTAAAATTATTGAACCATTTTGTTTGCTCGATGAAAATCTTAAAAAAATTTTACAAGAATTTGCTGATAAAAAGAAATTATCAATGCGTGGAATTTCAAGAATTCTTAGGGTAGCAAGAACGATTGCTGATCTTGAAAATATTGAAGAAATTACAAAAATTCATTTGCTAGAAGCTATTGGCTTTCGGCGTAATTTATAATTAATTTATGAAAAAATTTATAGAAAAATTATTTTTTAAAATATCAAAAATTGTTAAAAAATTTAGAGAATTTATTTTGAGCAAAAAAAATTACAGCTCTATTTCCCCTAGACTTGTAATGCAATTTGTTATTTTGGAAATCATGATCAAATATCTCAAATCTTATTTTGATAGTTTTGTTTTAACTGTGTCTATCCGGATTTTGCCAGTGATTTTAAAGCTTGGTTTGCAAATTAAATTTGCAATAAATTGTTGCGATAGAGTTTCTTGCATAGGTAAAAATTTGAAAAATTTTTATTTGCAATTTTTTGCAATTCTCTTTTTTAAATATGGAATAATTGTAAAAGAATTTTTTGAAAAAAAATATAAAAAATTGATGTATAAAAATATCCTTTCTAAGTCAATCTTAACAAGACTTAAAAGATTATATTTGGCAATTTATGTTGATTTATTTTATCGACAAAAAAGCGCAATAACTAGAATTTTTTTGGCATATTTTTATAATTTATTTTACATAAATTGTAAAAATTAAATGCTAGAAAAATAAGCGGAAGTCGTTTAGGCAGTCGCTTCATTATTAACTTTAATTTTTTTAAATGAAAAAATTATTATCTTTGTTAGTTATCGCTTCTTTAGCTTCAGGCTTTGCAATTGCAAGTCATGCTAAGGATTCTGAAGGTAAAAAACATCGCACTAAAAAAACCGAGAAATCGGTTAAAAGTGAGAGTAAAGCTTCAGAATAAGTAATTAACAAAAAGAGTTTTGTATGGCGTAATAACTTGTTTATCTATTAAAAAAATTTGATTTATTTTTAATGATTTTTTTTAATTATTGAGCCAAAGCCTTAATTATCAATGCTTGAGAAGGTTATAAAAGATATAATTTATCAATTATAATTTTCACCAACTTGATTTGAAAATGTTCTGTGTCTTTGACTTGTTATTGCCAAGATTGCTAATGATTATTTTAATCTAAATTTTATTAATTTTTAAAGTTTGAGTAAAAATTTGAAATTAAACTTTCAAATAAGCGGAAGTTTTTTGTGAATAATTGTAAATCAAATTTGGCCTAGAAATCGTTAAGAGTGCAATTGATCTGGTAGATTATTGGTTTGTTCTATCTAATTAAATTGCACTGTTTTTAAACTAATATGATTATTTTTACTAGTTAATAATTGCGACGTTAAGTTGTGAATAATTAAGTTGTAAATAA
>CAILUF010000130.1 GCA_903837365.1 uncultured Alphaproteobacteria bacterium
AAATAACTATTTGGAATTTTTTCCCCAAATATTCTTCGATTGCCATTCGCTCTTCATTGCTTAAAGCTCTAGTGTAAATTATAATTTCACCAATGTCTCCCGAATAAAACCAATTTCCTTCTGTATTACCAATAACTCCGCTATAAACTGTTAGAGTTGAAGTATTATTACTCGAAGCTTCAGGAGTCAATCCACCATTAATCCAATATTTTTTTCCAAGAGTTGAGCTATGCAAAAAAGTATGAATACGCGGTGTTGGTGAAGTGTAGGCTGAAATTGCATAATCAAAAAAATCTGAACCAATTACCCCATACCTTCCACTGCGAATAGATGTTGAACTAACATAACCAATATGAAAATTTCCTGTGGTTGCACCGCCCAAAAAAAACTGATTAATTCCAGCCGATCTTCTGCTTTCAACTGCAAAAACTGTAAAATTTACATTTAACATTGCTGAGCTATTGAAATTAAAATAATCATTTACACCATCAAATCTTAGGCCTGGAATTACTCCGTTAAAAACATTTTCTACATAAATTGGATAATTGGCTGCAGCTGGTGAAATGGCATTATTTTTGTCAATAGAAGTCATGTTATTGTCATACCAAATAGAAACTGTTGAGGAATTTTGCTGTTCAGTATCGATGAAACTTTTTTCTTGAGTAGTTTCTAGCCACATCATCAAATCTTTGATAGAAGGTATTGGCGAATTAAGCGTGATATTTTGAATTGATTTAATCTTAATTTGCCTCACAAGTCTTGAGCTCTGCGTTACCCCAGCAACTAAAATCCCAATGATTAAAATTACAATCGATAATTCAATTAATGAAAATGCTTTTGAGTTTTTCATGAAAAAATCGATAAAACTTATAAATTTAAAATTAAACTGAAATTTTTTTTATCGAAAAATTTGTTTGATTTTCTTAATAAAAATAAATCACTTTAAAAACCTTTTATCTTTAGATTCAATTCTATTCTAAAGTTTATTTAAATCTAGATTTTAATTGCCCATTTTTTGGCAAGATATTTTTCTACATCTTGACGCTCATCAGTTTTTAAATTACGATTATATAAAATAATTTCACTGATATAACCATTGAAAAAGAAATTATCTGCACCGTCACAACCGCTATTTGATCCAACACTTGCTGGGCGAATATTATTTGTAACAAAGCCAAGAGCTTGCGTCACAGGATTGGCTCCGTTTTTATATATCACTACATTAACTCGATCATAAGTAATAGTTAAAATATCAGTTTTAGCATTAACAATTGACTGAGCAAGAATGTCAATCCACATTGACCCTCCAGTTCCCCAAAATAAAAAATATTGATTGTTATAGGAATATATCACCCAACCACTCATAAAACTTCCATAACCATAGCGATTACAAAAAATTGCTTTGTGAGTAGAAAGAGATCCAATAGCATTTTGCGTAACTGCAAAAAAAGTAAAGCTTGAACTATTTTGCTCAGGAGAAAAACCGTTGGTTTGGAGGTAAGTATTAACGCCATTAAATTTTAAAGATGGTAATCCATTCACTGCATTGGAGGTGTAAGTTGGTCTTCGCGTAGCATCAGTTTGAATTAAATCAATTTTACTTGATGAAGTTGGGTTAATATCATACCACTTAGTAACTGTTGAATTGTCACTTGCTTCAGCTTCATCAAAAGATTTATCAAGGGTTGGTTCATACCATGAAACTAATCCAGCTATTGAAGGAATTGGCGAACTTATAGTTAAGGATCGAGCTGAAGATAAAG
>CAILUF010000131.1 GCA_903837365.1 uncultured Alphaproteobacteria bacterium
TAAATTTTATAATTTATATTTAACTTAAATTAATTAAAACGGTGAGCCCTACGCATCCAATTCTTCCCAGATTTTTATATAAACCAAAGCCATTAGTTTCTAATCAAATTTCTCCCAGTGCAATATTTATTGCGTCTAAAGCTATTGAGGGTGAGCAAGCATTTGAATCGCAACTTGCTCCCGACCAACAATTACAAAAAAAACAAATTTATTTAAATTATAAATCATTTTATCAGCTCTGGGATAATCATCAGCGCGCATTGATAATTGCTAAGCTCAAGAAAATGGGTTTTAGCGTCTCACTTATTTTTGATATTAATTCTAAACCCAAAGCATTTGAAGTTGATGATGATTTAAAAATTTCAATAGATAAAGAAAGCAAGAGTATTTTTTTACTTGATGATAAAGAAATAGCACAATTATCAAAAATTGATAATGCTCAAGCAATTGAAAAATTATCCCTAGCTTCAGATGATGTTATCATCATGGAATATGGCCAATTCGAGGAAGTTGCAAATATTTTTAGAGTTAATTCATTAGTTACAGAATATCTTTTTCATAGTCATCTTACCCTAAGTTATTTTAATGGTATTGATCTAACTCGACTTGGAATTCTTAACTCTTTTTTAAGAAATATTAAAAATAAACCTCGTCTCACAGATCTTGAAAATATGCATGAGTTGGAGCGTCTTTCGAAATTTCAAGATTTTAATGCTGATAACGAGACTGTTAAAAATATGTTAGATTTATATATTAACTATTATTTAAAAACGAGTTCTGTGATGGATCTGAAAGAAAGTATTAATCATATAGAAAATATTTGTAAAAATAACCCAGAAAATGCAAAAAAAATATTTGCTTATTTCTTTAGTGATGATGCTTTGCAACAAATTAGCAAGGATGAGTATAAAATAAAATTCCAAAAATTTATTCTCGAATGTTTTTGGTTTCATCATCCAGATTTTGATGAATTAATCGCCAAAGCTCAAACTATTGAAGGATATGAAGATTTAGATCATGAAAAAATAGCTGAAGATCTCTTGGATCACAAACTTAAAGAGCTTAAACAATTTGATCCATCAATAATGATGGAAAGAATTTCGCAATCGCAACAAGACGCGATTAAAACACTATGTCAAAAAAAAGAGTTCTTGAAAATTACAGTTAATTCGTTGCGTAATCTCGATGATTCTTCTGCTAAAATTTATGATTTTCTCATGTTTTTAAAAGACATAGATATCAGCATTGCCTTTCAATTAGTTGATGAGCCTTATGAACAACATTTTTCTAATCTTATTATCGGCAATCAAACTATTGAAATAACATATTTTATTTTTTACAAGTTAATAACAAATATTAAAATAGATCAGGAGTTTGGAATTTCTGATCAATTTGAAGATGTTTTAATAAATTATTTAACAAGTTCAAAATTAGAATATTATCCAGGAAATCACATTAAAGATTTTTTTGATATTTTGTCTGATTCCGCTCAAAATAAATTGATAATTAGCTTAAAAAATAAAATCCAAGATTTTGAAGATAATCTAAATGAACCAGTTAGATGTAATACTGAAGATTGGGTGGGATCTTTGGCAAGATTGCTCTCAAACCCAAAAATCGCGAGACAATTATCAATTAATAATATCGCAACAAGCCTTAAAATATTTTATCAAAAATCCAAAGGCTATTTACCTTCGGTTTTATCAATTCTTATTCATAAAATAGATGAAGCGGGAGTTAAAGAAATTGCCAAAGATATTTTACAAAATATTGAGAAACTTAGCGGGAATGAATCTATTGATATAGATTTAAAACTAACTCCTCAATTTGAAGATTTCTTATTAACACTTGACGATCAAAAAAAAATTGATTTGAAAAAATTTATATTTAAAAAAAGTCCAAATTTACAAAGAAAATTTTGGAAATATCGCGATAACTTCCAACTCCCCCTTGATTCATATTTAACGAATCCTCATTTTATTAGCATACATTTTTTAAAACCAATAATAACCGATACTATTTCTCCCCAACAGCTTGAGCAATCTCCGTTACAATTTTGCTTAATGAATTTAACTAGAGCTTCTCTTGCTGAAGTTAAAATTCTTATTCAAAAAGACAAGCTTCAAACACAGGAAATTTTAAGCTTAAATATCTTGGAAATTGGGCAAGATTATGAATCGCCAGATAAATCTTATAAATTAAGCGGTGAAGAAATAAAACAATTATTAACTGATGTTATTAATTTATTTCCAAAACTAAAACATTTAAGAGTAAATAACAAATCTTGTTCATCAATAACTATTGCAAATTATTTACAAAGCTTAGAATCAAGTGGATTAACCACAGAAACTCATGATTACGGGTCAAATCAATTAGAAGCCAGAAAATCAGAATTTACCTCCGCTCAAGATCAGGCAAAAACTTCTAATCAAAATAAAATATTTATCGGAATTAGTAAAACATCTGGGTTTGCTTCAGATGGCAAAAGCATTTTTTCTATGGTAGAGGCTGGTACAGCTATTCATAGACCTCATGCTAAATCGCGACCAATTAGCGTTAGAGATTCTTCGAGACAATTAAAATTTGATTGCAAAACTTTGCATGAGGATTGGATACCTGAAGTTACAAAATCACTCAAAACATTATCGAAACTCAACTCCGCCCCAACAATTTTAACAGAAGAAAAAATTGCCGATTATAAAACACAAATAACAGCGCCAGATCTTGTTATCAATAGTTTTTGCTCATTTAAACAACGATTAAATCAAGGAGAAAATCAACTGCTATCAATTTCTCCTGATAATGAAATTGTTGGATATTTTACCGATCCACAAGTTGACGACGTAAAATTTTATAAAGATGATGTAGGATTTTTTTATGCAGAATGTACTAAACCCTGCTCAATTCATTATATTTTAAAAGGTCAAGAATTAGACTATAAAACTCCCGACAGCGACTTAAGTGCTTTTCCTATAAAGATTCAAAATGTTATCAATGAATATAAAGATCAAAAACTTTTTCCATTTTTAATTCCAGAAAATGCATATACATTACCTTTCTACCAAGCTACCGCGGATAAATCTCGGGAAGAAGTAAATAAAACATGGCTTGATGCTCTTTTTAAAACAGAAAATAAAGGAGCATGTCGACATCGCGTCATGGCGATAGCTAAAAGATTTATAGATCGAGGTTTAAGATATGATCAAGATTTTAGAATCATTGGCACTGGTAATAATCATGTGCTCATGGAAGTAAAAACTCCAGCTGATAAATGGGTTACCTTAGATTTAGGAGGAGCATCATCACAAATAAATTATACCGATATTTCAATTTATTCTCCCGATTCTCAAGCCACATTGCAACAAAAAAGGCGTTTAGCTTTGCCTTCATTTGAAGATTTTCAAGGGAAAGATTCTTACGCTCCCAAAACCCCAGAAACCCCAGAAACCCTAGAAACCCCAGAAACCCCAGAAACTTTGGATGAAGAATTTAAAATTATTAGCGCAGAAATCGCTAAACTTTATCAATTACAACACCCTGAAGATTCTAGTGATTTTCAACGGTTATTAATAGAATTCGCTGAAAGTAAAGAAAAAAAATCATTATTGTTAACAACTAACTATTTTCAAGAATTAAAAAATTATTTATTATCTTCTCAAAAAGTTGATTCGCAAGATAAAACAAGCCTAGATTTAAGAGTTCATGTCGTTGAATCGCCGCAAAATTTAGCAATAAAAAGAGATACAATAAAAATTGAAGATGGCGAAGATCAAGCGGTAAAAATACCAGCAAAAATAGTTGCAGAAACTCCATTTTTCGAATTTATTCAAAAAGCAAATAGCGATAGCGCAAACACGCATTTATTGGTTATTGATTGGTCAAAATTTGATGATAAACATCGAGTTGCATCAAATACAATTTTTGATCAACAAAATCGCACAATTAACGGAACAAAAATTCCTGATAATGTGAAAATTATTTGCATCGATGAAGCAAAA
>CAILUF010000132.1 GCA_903837365.1 uncultured Alphaproteobacteria bacterium
AATTGTTGGTTTTGCAGATTTTCTAAGCCAATTGGCAAAGTGCAAATCATCATTTTCAATTCCAGATTTAGCATCAACAACAAACATACATAAATCGGCATCGCCAATTGCTAATTCTGTTTGCTCAACCATTCTTTTATTTAGAGATTCATCGCTAATTTTATTTTCAAGTCCTGCGGTATCGATTGCAACAAAAGTGAGTGGACCTAAACTGGCGATTGCTTCTTTGCGATCGCGTGTAACACCAGGTAAATCATCGGTTAAGGCGTAATGTTTACCAACAAATTTATTGAAAAGTGTAGATTTGCCAACATTTGGTCGACCAATTATTGCAACACGAAACATGTTTAAAAATTTTAAATTAAGCTTGAAGCATTGATTGCACAGCGCTTGATATATCATGCTTGCGCATAAAATATTCGCCAATTAGAAAGCAATTAAAACCAGCATTTTTGAGTAATTTTAAATCTTGAGGTGATTTGATACCGCTTTCGGCAATGAGAGTATAGTTACCACTAACTTGCTTTGCAAGCTCTAAAGCAGTATCGAGATTTACTTCGAGGGTTTTTAAATTACGATTGTTAATACCTAATAATTTTGATTTTAGTTTACTAGCTCTTTGTAATTCTTCTTGATTATGAACTTCAATTAATATATCTAAGTTTAAATCAATAGCAATTGTTTCAAGTTCTCTAAGTTTGTTGTCATCTAACATTGCTACGATTAGTAAGATGCAATCAGCTCCAAGAAGCTTGGCTTCGTAGATTTGATAGCTATCAATCATAAAATCTTTACGCAAAATTGGCAAGGTTGACGCTTGCCGAGCTTGAATTAAAAAATCATTGCAACCTAAAAAAAATTTTTCATCAGTTAAAACTGATAGACAGGTTGCACCAGATTGCTCATATGTTTTGGCGATATTTTCAACATCAAAATCTTCGCGAATTAAACCTAAAGCAGGCGAGCCTTTTTTGATTTCACAGATTAAAGCGGTTTGATTATTTTTAATTTTTTTTTGGAGTTCTTGCGAAAAACTGCGTGTAAGATTTTTGTTTTCTTGGCATTTTAATTCTTGACAAATTTGAGTTAAGCTCTTTGTTTTCTTGTGATTACGAACCTCAAGTAATTTTTGTTCGTAGATTTTTTTAAGAATATTTTCCATATTAAAAAATTGAATATTGAAATTTAATGGTTAAAATCATCAATGTTTTGTAGACTAAATTTTAATTTTATAAATTTTTTTTGAAAGATTTATTTTTAAGAATTGAAAGATTTATTTTCAAAAATTTATTTTAGAAAATTGTTTTTAGCGCAAATTTTATTAAAATTTTATCCAAATTTCTATCTAAATTTCTATGGCAAATTTTTACTGCGGTAGTTTTCCTCAATTGCGTTTGAGACGCAATCGAAAATATCAATGGATTCGCGATTTAGTAGCGCAAAACGAGCTTTTCACGCATGATTTAATTTTGCCATTATTTGTTTGCGAAGGAAAAAATCAATCGCAAAAAATTGAAAATCTACCAGATGTTTTTCGTTATTCGCCAGATATTATTCTTAAGAAAATTCAAGAAGCAAAAAGCTTGGGGATTAAGGCAGTTATGCTTTTTCCAGTAGTTGATCAAAAATTAAAATCACCTTTAGCAAGTGAAGCTTGGAATAAAAAAAATTTACTGTGTACGACAATTAAAATGATCAAAGATAAAATTTCAGACATTGGCATAATTGCCGATGTTGCGCTTGATCCTTACACTTCTCATGGTCAAGATGGTTTGATAGATCACTCAGGATTCGTTGTTAATGATTCAACAATCGAAGCTTTATGCAAACAATCCTTGGTATTAGCTGAATCAGGAGCTGATATCATCGCTCCATCCGATATGATGGATGGAAGGGTGTTAATGATTCGTAAGGCTTTAGACGAAAATGGTTTTAGTGAAATTGGTATTTGTTCTTATAGCGTGAAATATGCTTCGCATTTTTACGGTCCTTTTCGTGACGCTGTAGGTTCAGCTAAGAATCTAAAAAATGCTGATAAAAAAACTTATCAAATGGATTTTCGTAATTCCGATGAAGCGATGCGAGAAATCGCTATGGATATAGAAGAAGGAGCAGATATGATTATCATTAAACCAGCTTTGAGTTATCTAGATATAATTTATCGCGCTAAGCAAAATTTTCAATTACCAATAATTACTTATCAGGTGAGTGGAGAATATGCGATGTTAAAATTAGCTCATCAACAAAAAATTATCGATTTTGAAATGGCCTGTTATGAAAATATGATAGCGATGAAGCGAGCAGGGTGTAGTGCAATCATTAGTTATGCTTCTTTAGAAATGGCAAAATTTATAAATGATCTGGGGTCTAGAAAATTTTAGTTAATTTTGAAATCAATTAAAGCTTTAATTCGCTATTAACAAGCTGCAATTATATTTGATGGATTATGGGGTCTAGTCCTTTTTAAAGATAAGGGAAAGAATGATGATCTTGGAGTAACAGGATATATGTTTTTTAAGGCAATTATTTCTAGCTGTTTTTCACTATTTTCAGTGGCGATTGCTATTTTTTCTTCATTATTTTCTGCAAGCGGTGAACTTATCTCATATTTTATTGAATAGCTATTAGATAAATTTATTAATTGTTCAGTGGATTGATTTATTAAAAAAACTTTTAAACAATTTTTATTGGTAATTATATTATTTATTGAAGGAATAAT
>CAILUF010000133.1 GCA_903837365.1 uncultured Alphaproteobacteria bacterium
AAATAACTAAGATCAGTATTTGATAAATTTAGCCTTATAAATTGAGGCTAAAATCATGATAAAGCACTCCTTTAATTCGGTAATTGTAACAGAACTTATCTTGAAATCAAGATGGATATTTGAATTAAAAATAATAATTCAAAGGTGAAATATTTGCTATTTGATTGGTGTATTTTAGAAAAAAAACTTTTATTTGCAAGGGCTTTTTACCTCTATAAAATTTTCTAAAATTATCTAATTTTCAGCTTTAAATTATACAATCTGATTTTGATTATTTAGTAACAAAATTTTAGGCTTGAAGTCTTTAGCTTCATGAATTTGCAGTGAGCCATAAGCAATTATAATAACTGGATCACCGACCTGAACTTTTCTGGCAGCTGCACCGTTAATCTTAATTTCGCCAGAATTTCTTAAAGCGCTAATCGCATATGTGGTAAATCGTTCGCCATTGTTAATATTTAACACATCGACCTTTTCATTAATCAATATTCCCGATTCATCAAGCAATGCTTGATCAATTGAAATCGAACCTTCATAATTCAAATCTGCTTGCGTAACAATTGCCCGGTGAATTTTTGCGCGTAGTAAAGTAATTTGCATAAGAATTATATATTTTTTATTTCTCTATAAAAGGTTTAGTTTTTTATGAAAATTTTTTATCTTAGGCTTGACAATTGATTATAATTATTTTTGACATAAAAAAATCGTAAATTACATTGCCAAAAATAAGCCAATAGCCCTAGAAAATTATGGCTTGAAAAATTTTACTTGCAACAGTATTATACTAAATTAACTCGATATAATACCATTTTCCATCCTTAAATATTCAGTGAATTAGTTAGATTCTAATTTATAAAATTTTATTTTCGATTTCTTTTATAAATTTTTTTGCAATATTTAAAAGATCCGATACAGCGTCTCGAATTTTGGCATCAAAACCAATATTAGTTTTTGCCCATTCTTTAACCCAAGGTCGAGCTAAATCCCAAATATTAAGATTTGGATCCAACGAAACACCAACTCCTTCAACGAGCAATAAAGTTTTTTGTAATAGCAATAATTCAGGTTTGGTTTCCATTTTATATTCACGGGTCATTGCTATTAAATTCGTTAAAAGCTTAGCTATCGAAATATCCTTAACATCTTCTCCAACAATCATTTCGCCAATTTTGCGACATGATAATGCCAAGTCCTCGACATTTGTATTTGCAGGAACAAATCCTGCATCAATGTGAATTTCAGCAACGCGTCGATATTGTCGATGTAAAAAACCAATTAAAACTTCAGCAACGGCTATCCGAGTTTTTCGATCAATTTTACCCATTATTCCAAAATCAACTACTGCAATATCGCCATTGTTACGTAAAAATAAATTACCCGGATGCATATCAGCATGAAAAAAACCATGAACGTAAACTTGGTTAAAATAACTTAAAACAAGATTTTGAGCAATTTGTTTTTTGTCAAAATTACAATTGGCTATAGCATTTTTATCAGAAAAGGGAATACCGTCAATCCATTCTAAAATTAAAATTTTTGATGAGGAATATTGCCAATAAATTTGAGGGACATAGAAGCCTTTTAAATTTTGCAAATCATCACGAAGCTTAGAAGCGTTAGATGCTTCATGCAATAAATCCAACTCATATTTTGCGGTCTGCTTTAATAGATCAGCAATATCTAAAAAAGTTTTAGCTAGAAATTCAGAAAAAAATTTTATAATTTTTACCAATAATTTTAGAGTCGCAATATCGCGATTCATATTTTTGATAATGTTGGGACGTAAAATTTTTACCGCTACTAATTTGCCATCAAGTAATTGAGCTTTGTGAACTTGCGCAATAGATGCAGAAGCTATTGGATTAAGATTAAATTCACGAAAAACTTTTTTAAAATTATCGCCATATTCTTCTTTGATAATTTGTTCTAAAGATTTTTTAGAGAATGGCGCAACATCATCTTGGAATTGCGATAAAACTTGCGAGATCTTAATTCCAATTAAATCAGCTCTTACCGATAATAATTGACCGAGCTTCACGAATGAAGGTCCGGCACTGCGAAAAAATAAATAAATTGCCCTACTGCGGTTGATTCCAAATAATGGCGCGAAGATGATTAATAAAGCAATTAATCTTAATAAATTTAATACTGAAAAAATCATGTAAATTATTGATTTTTTTGGCAATTATTATCGCCTTCTGGACATTTGATATCTTTTGGATTTAGTTCTTGAGCTCCACTTAAAGTATCATGATTGGGGTTTTCATGCAAATCAACATTTATCAATTCAAGATTGACATTTTCGATTCCCGCCCAGCCAAACAAATGCTCGATAACTTGCGATAATACTCTCAAGATATTATTGGTAATATTACGAGTTTCATTAAGCATTGACTGAATGATTCTTGTTTCGGTTTTACCTAATTTTAGAATGGTTGCTAATTCATCTACGGTAATTATGTTAAAAAATAACATAATTAAAACAATAGAAAAAGTTGTGGAAGTTAATAACATAGCTATTCTAACTGGCGAATAATGATTCATAATATTTGTCATAGATATTAAATTCTTCAGCGATTTCCATTAAGAAAACTCATCGCTCAATGGTAAAGAATTTTTTTTACAATTTAACCAAAATTGCTTAATAGGCAATTAGTTTTTTGAAATTATTTGAAATTAATTTTTTATGAAATATTTATTTCTAAATTAAAAGCCATAAATTTATTATTTGCATTCGCCAAAATATGATCGCGGACTTAATGGACGAGCTTTATAACTTGTAGCAATCAGGTGCGAAAATGTCATGTCATAAATTTTTTCTTGCCTCGAAGTAAGTTCAAAATTTAATTTCTTATCTTGATTTATACAAAATTTTTTTTCATTAAGTAATTTTTTCAGAAGATTATATTCAACTTTACTTATTTTTACTGGCTGATTTTTTACTTCACTTCCTAAATCCTTTGAATTTTTTTCGAGAAATTCTTCGCTTATTGTGAATATAAAACTATCCCTTTCGCCAGTGCTATGCAGAGATACCTTTCCAAAGCTAGAATCTTTCGATACGCACGAACTAACTATTGAAAAAATTATAAGATTTATAAATAAAAAATGCATAAAGCGATATTGATTGATTTTTAAATTAATATTTTAAGCGATAGCCATTTAATTGAATTACTTACTTACGAATGAATCGCGACATCTGCAATATTGTTTTTTTATTATAAATTGATCTAATCGGTGCTTTTTTTAATTACATCCTTACATCACTAGAAAAACACTGGACTTCTTTTTACGAGTAGGTGTGTATAAGAAAATTAAAGCGTCGCGGTAATTAATTGCGAAGATTTAGAAAGATTTTATTAAAACTAATTTATCTAAAATATTTAATTATATATCAATTATTTTTCTGTATTTAAAAAACAAATTTATGCCTTATCAGAAACTTCTTTTGTTGAAGCTTCAACTTGCTGAATTCGTTCGATAAAAGCTAGCTTTTCTTTGATTCTGGAAGCCTTACCGGTAAGTTTGCGTAGATAATATAATTTTGCCCTTCTAACATCGCCTTGCTTTAAAACTTCTACCGCAGAAAGTAATGGCGAATATAATGCAAATTTTCTCTCAACACCAACTCCAGAGCTAATTTTTCTAACTGTAAATGTTGCATTATAATTATCTTTGCTCTTTGTACGGGCAATAACAATTCCGTTAAAAGCTTGTGAACGAGCAGTTCCGCCTTCATTAATTTTGTATTTAACGCTAACAGTATCGCCAACATTAAAATTTCCAATATTGTTACCTTTGGCATCTTTAGCAATTTTTAATTGCTCTTGTTCAAATTCTTTAATAATATTTTTCATATAAATTACAATTTACTTTTATTGCTTTCTAGCATTTTATTTATTTTTTAACTATTTTTAACTTTTTTGTTAAATGATAATTAAGCAGTTTTTTGTTCAACAATTTTTTCAATATTTTGAACAATTTCAATTCTGTCTACCAATTCCATAATTGCCATTGGAGCTTTATCGCCAACTCTAAAACCATGTTTCATAATTCTTGTATAACCACCATTACGCGATGAAATACGTGGAGCAATTTCTTTAAATAATCTTTCCACAGCCAGTTTATTTCCAAGTATTGAAATTGCTAATCGACGATTTGCCAAATTATCTTTTTTGGCAATAGTTAATACTTTTTCAACAAATGGGCGAAGCTCTTTTGCTTTTGGCAATGTTGTACGAATTCTTTCATTGCTAAGTAAAGCAATAGATAAGTTGCGCATCAATGCTTTGCGATGAGCGCTATTTCTATTTAATTTTCTGCCTTTAATTTTATGTTTCATAGTTTCTCCAATCTATCATTAATAACCAATATAATTTATTGATTTATAGTTAAAATTCTTTATTTTTAAGTTTTAATAATTCGTCAAGATTTTTCGGTGGCCAATTTGTTAATTTCATTCCGAAGCTTAATCCCATAATTTTAAGATTATCTTTTAACTCATTAAGCGATTTTCTACCGAAATTTGCAGTTTTAAGCATTTCGGCTTCTGACTTACTGACTAAATCTCCTACATAGATAATATTTTCGTTTTTTAAGCAATTATATGAACGAACTGAAAGCTCTAATTCATCGATTGTTTTTAATAAGTTTTTATTAAATTCTGGCTCGTCATATGTAACTCTTTGAACTGGAGCATCAATTGTTGCCACATCAAAATTTACAAAAACTTGCAACTGTTCTTGTAATATTTTAGCTGCAACACCAAGCGCATCTTGCGGAGTAATTGTACCATTAGTATCAATTTCAATGATTAATTTATCATAATCTGTAATTTGCTCAACACGTGCATTTTCAACTCTGTAGGATACTTTTTTTACAGGACTAAATATCGCATCGACCATTATATTGCCGATCCCTCTTTCGACTTTTTTATCTTGATTGGCAACAACATAACCTTTGCCACATTCAACATGCATTTGCATTTCTATTTTTGCGCCTTTTTCTAAAGTACAAATTAATAAGTCACGGTTGAAAATTTCAACTCCGGCAGCCAATTCTATTGCTCCCGCATATACTGGTCCAGGCTTATTTACAGAAAGTTTTAATGTAAATGGCGAACCGTCATTTTTCACAATTGCTAAGGATTTTAAATTCATTATGATATCCAAAACATCCTCCTTAACTCCTTCAATTGCACCATACTCATGGGAGATTCCTTCAATTTTTACTGAAGTAACTGCAAAGCCATTAATTGAGGATAACAAAACACGTCTTAAAGCATTTCCTAGCGTATTACCGTAGCCCCTTGCAAATGGCTCCATGATTATTACCGATTTGGTAGCATTATCATAACCCTCTTTCAGTGTAATTGATGTTGGCTTTGTTAGTGTGTGCCAGCTTTCTTTTAAAATTGCCATATGTTTTGTGTTTTTAATTTTAATCTAAATTTATAAACTAGACGCGACGCCTTTTAGCTGGTCTACAGCCATTGTGCGGTAGATAGGTAATGTCTCTAATTAAAGTTACATTTAAACCAGTAGCTTGGATAGCTCGAAGCGAAGCTTCTCGCCCAGCACCTGGACCCCTAATCTCAACTATTGCATTTTGCATTCCGCATTCCTTAGCAAGATTTGTTGCAAATTGAGTTGCAACTTGTGCCGCGTAAGGAGTTGATTTTCTTGAACCCTTGAAGCCATGCTTACCTGCTGATGACCAGCAAATAATATTGCCATTAGTATCAGAAATGCTGATGATAGTGTTATTAAAACTAGCATAGACATGGATAATACCATTAAGTACATTTTTTCTTTTTTTACTTGCGCCTTTGGAAATTTTTTTCTCTTTTTGCGCGATATCTGATTTAGTTTCGGTCATGATTTAAAATTTAATTCTATTTAACTGCTTTCTTTTTATTTGCAATTGCAACGCCTCTGCCCTTACGGGTTTTAGCATTTGTATGTGTTCTTTGTCCGCGAACTGGAAGTTTTTTTACATGGCGGATACCACGATAGCAACTTATATCAATCAAACGCTTGATATTCGAAGCTGTTTTTCTTCTAAGATCGCCCTCAAGAATTGGGAAATTTTTTTCAATAAAACTTCTTACTTGCGAAAGTTTTTCCTCAGTAATTTGATGCGTTCTTAATTTGGCATCAATTGCCAATTTATTGCAAATTTTTTGCGCAGAAGTACTGCCAATTCCGTAAATATAAGTTAAAGCGATAACAAATCGTTTATCCTTTGGAATGTTAATACCAGAGATTCTAGCCAAGGTAACTCCTCTAATTTTATTGTTATTAACTGTTAAGAATCAATGCTCGAAAGCAAATGCTCAAAAATAAGGGGTGCAATTTTTAAAGCATCTATCGAAACAAGCAAGTTCTTTTTTTTATAGAACTCAATAAGTGGAAAACTAGATTGATAATAAACTTGTAAACGATTCTTAACCGTTTCCTCATTATCATCAACCCTGCTTTCAAACTCACTAGCGCCACAAGCGTCACATAAACCATCTTTTTTTTCTGGCTTAAAATAACGATTGTAAACTGATCCGCATTTCTTACAAGAAAAGCGTCCAGAAATTCTTTTTATCAACACATCATCACCAACTTCAAAGTTAAAAACTTTGTCAATTTTTTTAGCAAATATGCTAAGCATTTTATCAAGCTCAATTGCTTGATTTATTGTTCGCGGAAAGCCGTCTAAAATAAAGCCTTGCGTACAATTTTTTTGAGTTATGGTATTTTTGATTATATCAATTACCACCTCATCAGGAACTAATTTTCCTGAATCCATAAATGATTTGGCAACTTTACCAATCTCACTTTGATTTGCAACCTCTTTTCTCAGGACATCTCCTGTTGAAATCGAGTACAAGCCTAAATGCGATTGAAGCATTTGTGCTTGCGTTCCCTTTCCCGATCCTGGAGCGCCAAGAAAAATTAAATTCATACTCTAACGCGTACACGTCTTTTTTTAACATGGCCTGAGCCATATCGACTCGCAAATAAATGTGACTGGATTTGATTAACTAAATCCAACACAACATTGACCATGATTAAAATTCCAGTTCCACCAATTTGCAAAGGTATCGAATAATTGGTTACTAATATTTCTGGAACTATGCATACAAAAATTAAATATAACGCTCCGAGTAATGTTAAGCGTGATACCAATTTATCAAGATACTCAGCAGTTGCCTGTCCCGGCCTAATACCAAGAATAAAACAATTACTTTTTTTCAAATTATTTGCAACCTCTTCGGTATTAAAAACTATTGAAGAATAAAAGTAAGAGAAAAATAATATCAACAATGCAAAAGACATTAGGTAGATAACTCCACCCCTTCTAAGTGCTGTTGCAATCATATCATTTTCACTACCAATAAATTGCATTATTGCCACTGGAAACATTAATATAGAACTAGCAAATATTGGCGGGATAACTCCAGATATATTTATTTTTAACGGTAAAAATGATGAATCCGAGTTGCCGGTAGCTTTCATCATCGAAGCATTTGGATATTGTATTTTTACTTTTTTATGAACTTTTTCTATGAAGCAAACTATCATTAAAAAACCCACAAATAAAACAAAAAATAAAATCACTATTCCAAATGAATATACCCCAGTTTTTGACAAATCAAATACTTGAACAATCGTTGATGGCAAAGAAGACACAATGCCAACGAATATTATTAACGATATACCATTACCTATTCCTGAAGTTGTTATTCTTTCGCCAAACCACATCAACATAACAGTTCCTCCAACCAAACTAACTGCGGTTGTCCACATGTAAACATTTGAATCGGATACAAATGCATTAGTTTCCGATCCCGACAAGGCGTAATATACCCCCAAAGACTGGATGAATGCTAATATGATTGTTAAATATCTCGTATATTGATTAATTTTAGCGCGACCATATTCACCTTCTTTCTTTAATGCCTCTAAGCCTTTATGCATTGAAGTCATTAACTGCATTACAATTGATGATGTGATATATGGCATAATATTTAGCGCAAATATACTCATTCTTTCCAGCGCTCCGCCTGAAAATAAATTGATCATGCTAAACATGTCAGCATCGCCATTATTAAAAATACTTTTTATGACTTCAGCATTTATTCCAGGAATTGGCACGAAGGTTCCAAAACGATAGATCAATAGAATGAAAATCGTAAAAATTATTCTTTGTTTTAGTTCTTTATTAGCTGTATTTTGCAACATTTTTTAAGCAAAAATTTTAGCGTTTTTAGAGTATAAATCGACAATGATTTTTGCTTTGAAATCTATTTGATCTCTCGCCATAATCAATTTAACTTGTGAATTTTTGTTTTTAATTAATCCTACATTTTCCAAAACCTCTTTGGTGATCTCGGAATTTTCAGTAATTTTTTTTGATTTAACTAGATTTGCAATATCATAAATACTAACAGCTTCAACTTCACGACGATGAAAATTGACAAAACCTTTCTTTGGAAGGCGCATATGAACAGGTGTTTGACCGCCTTCAAAGCCTTTAACGCTGTGATGTCCAGTTCTAGCTTTTTGACCCTTTACACCTCTTCCCGATGTTTTACCCTTACTCGATCCGATTCCTCGTCCAACAATAGTTCTATATTGTTTTTTTATTTTTGGTAATTCTATAAGATTTAATGACATTTTTAGTTTTTATTTATGTTTATTCTTAGTTATTTATTTTAACTATTTGCGCTACTTTTTTTATCATTCCAATTATTGAATGGGTGGCAACGAGTTCGGATTTTGATCCAATACCTCTCAAGCCTAAGCCAATAATGGTAGATTTTTGACGATCGTTTAGTTTTGATCCGCCCTTAATTTGTTTTACAATTATTTTTTTATTAAGAAAATTTTCTAGATTCATTTGCTAACTCCTTCTTCGTTATTTTTTTTCAAAGCTAAATTTCTTCTTTTTACAATTTCAGAAATTTCTTTAGATCTTCTTTCGGCTATAATTTTAGGCGATACTAATTTTTTTAAAGCAACAAAAACTGCCGCGACCATGTTATATGGATTTGACGTTCCTACTGATTTTGCAACAACATCACTTATTCCAACACATTCGAACACTGCGCGCATTGGGCCTCCAGCGATAACACCAGTTCCAGCAGGAGCTGAGCGTAAATATACTTTAGCTGCGCAATAAGTAGCATAAATATCGTGGTGTATAGTTCTACTTTCTTTAAGAGAAACTTTAATCATAGCTTTTTTTGCTGCTTCAAAAGCTTTATTTTTAGCATCTGAAACTTCGGTAGCATTGCCCTTACCAAAACCAACTCGACCATTTTTATCGCCTACAATTACAAGCGCAGAAAAGGACATGTTCTTTCCACCTTTTACAGTTTTTGATACTCGATTAACCGATACTAATCTTTCGATAATTTCGCTTGAGGTTTTTTCTTTTTGCGTATTTTTTGTTTGTTTTGACATCTTTATAAATTTAAAATTTTAGACCTTCTTGACGACAAGCTTCAGCTAGTAGCTTAACTCGACCGTTATAGTTATATGGACCTTTGTTAAAAACGACTTGCTCAAATCCTTGTTTTTTACAAAGTTTAGCAAATTCCTTTCCAACAACTTTGGCTTTTTCAATTCCGTTTATTTTTTCGGCTTTTTCAAATACTAATGTTGAATAGCTAATAAGCACCTTGCCCTCAATATCAATAAGCTGAGCATAGATATTTTTATTTGATCTAAAAACATAAATAACAGGGCGATTGCCTTTGTTATTGTGCTTTACATTTGTTTTTGTTCGGTTTTTTCTTCTATTGTAACTTAGCATTTTCTATTTATTATATTAGTTTTAACTAT
>CAILUF010000134.1 GCA_903837365.1 uncultured Alphaproteobacteria bacterium
AATATTTAACTACGAAGAGTTGCGTTAAATTTTTCGCTTAATGTCGTAATAATCTTTTGGCTTATTTCATCAATTTCTGAAGATGTTAAGGTTTTATTATCTTGAATTTTAACATTTAATGCTACTGATTTTTTATTTTCTCCGATTGCTTGGTTGATAAAAATGTCAAAAATATTTACTTCTTTAATTAAATTTTTATCGATATCAATAATTGCTTTTTGTAATTTTACAACTTCTAGATCTTGTGCAATTACAACTGCAAAATCTCTTTCAACAATCGGGAAATCATTGGCTATGAAGGCTTTGAAGCTATTTGATTTTTTGGCAATAAATTGATCATCGATGAATATTTCAAAAAAATTTAGGCGTTGTTTAATTGCAAACTTTTGATTAATTGTTGGATGTAATTCGCCAAAATTAGCAATGATATTTTTACCTAATTTAAGTGAAGCATTGCGATGTGGATGGAAATATCGAGGATTACAATTGATAATTTCCAGGTTTGAGGTTTTGATATTCAATGCCTCAAGCGCAATATATAAATCTTTTTTTACATCAAAAACATCAAAATCACGTTCATCGTGAAAGTGATTATTTTCTTTATTTTTACCAACGCGAAGTCCGCAAATTGATAATTGTTGTTCTTGATTATTTTTAAAAATATTACCAATTTCAAAAATTGATAAATTCTGAAAATTGCGAAGAGAATTCTTTTTGTAACTATTGAGTATACCAATTGCCAGAGTAGGGCGAAGATAATTCATTTCCACTGAAACAGGATTTTTTAGCAGTAAATTTTCGTCACGATTACAAAATAAATCAACAATTTTATCTTCAATAAAACTCCAATTAATTGTCTCAATTAATCCGCGAGAAATCAATTTAGAACGAAGTTTATCAATGTAATAATTTAAATTTGTAGAATTATTAAAACTTATTTTATATTGGGAAATATTGTTATTTTCAATATTTCTTGTTTGTTTTAAAGAAGAATTACTATAAGTTATTACGTTATCCGAATAATTAATATCCAAGGGTTTTTTATTTATAAATTCAAAACCATGAATTCTAATAATTTCTTCAACAATATCGGCACTAATTGAAATATCAATGCGATAGCTTGGTACCGTAAGTTTTAAGTGATTTTCAAGATGTTCAATTCCAAAGCCTAATTTATTTAAAATTTCAACTATAATTTCTTTTTGAACATCAATTCCAATTAATTTTTTGAGATGATTAATATCAAATTCGATTACTTTTGGTGAATTAATTTTGCCGATAATTTTTTTATCGCTAATTTTAGAATTTTCATTTCCGCATATTTCTAAAATTAATTGCGTAGCCAAATCAATGGCTTGTTGACAATTATGAGGATCGCTTCCGCGTTCAAAGCGATGACGTGATTCGGTAATAATATTTAAATTTCGACCAGAAAATGCAATATTGCTTGGATTAAAATTTCCAGCTTCAAGTAAAACTTCATTTGTTTCATCACTGCAAGAGCTTGATTTCGAGCCAATTACTCCAGCAATTGCAATAATTTTATCTTCATCATTAATCGTTAAAATATTTTCTTGAATCGTGTATTTTTCATCGTTAAGAGCGATGAATTGCTCAGTTTTTTTCTGTAAGTCAATATTAATTTCACCCTTGATTTTATTGTAATCATAAGCATGCATAGGTTGCGAGTTAAGATGCATAACATGGTTTGTTATGTCAACAATTGCTGAAATTGGTTTAATTCCAACCATTGTTAATTTTTCTTTTAGCCATTGTGGTGATTGACAATTTTTAATATTTTTAATTTGTCGATAAACTATAAAAGGACAGGCTTGAGAATCTTTTACAGTAATTTTTAAATCGCAGTTAAAGTGATTTTCAAAATTTTTGGTTGAAAATTTTTTTAATTGACCAAGTCCCGTTGCGCTTAAATCGCGAGCGATACCATAAACACCAAGACAATCGCTGCGATTTGGTGTAACGTAAATTTCAATCACCGCATCATTGCGCGAAAAAACCTCACTAATTTTGGAGCCAATAGGCCATTTATCTTCAATTTCAATAATTCCGCAATCATCTTCATTAATTTCTAATTCACTCGCCGAACATAACATGCCATTACTTTCAACCCCAGCAATCTTGGCTTTTTTTATAACCATTTGATTTTTGGGTATAACGGAATTTATTTTGGCAAATGCTACTTTAATACCTTGGCGAGCGTTACTAGCTCCGCAAACTATTTGAAGATTAGGAAGTTTTTCATCAACGCAAACATTGCAGATTTTAAGCTTATCGGAGTTATCGTGATTTTTACATTCGATGATTTTAGCGACGCTAAATTGACTAAGAATTTTTGATTGATCAGTGATTGACTCAACTTCTAAGCCAATGAAAGTAAGTTTTTCGCAGATCTCATCAAGCGAAGCATTGGTTTCAAGATATTCCTTTAATGAAGAGAGAGTAAATTTCATAGCATTTATCCGTTAAAAAGCAGTTACAAATTTTATCGTTTATTGTCGGGGATTTTTTGAAATTGGCAAGGATTTTTATTAATTTATTTTATACATAAAATCACTTTAACTCTAAAATTGATAGGTCTATGAATTAAAAATTCTGACCTCATCTTTTTGGCTATAAATACAAAATTAATAAACTAGATTTAATGAGATTTTGGTTTCTATCAGTAATCGCAAGTCGCAAGGTTTCGAGATGTTTTTATTATTTAATTA
>CAILUF010000135.1 GCA_903837365.1 uncultured Alphaproteobacteria bacterium
AATTTTTGATTGTTAAAAATTTCTTCTAGTATTTTCAAATTGCTATTGATAAAATTTGCAAAAAAAAGCTGAATTTATTATAAAAAAATTTATGGAGAGTCATTCTAGCCAATCTTACTGCGAATCTAAACCCAGTAATCGTAAAAAAGTAATTATTCTTGGATCTGGACCAAATAGAATTGGACAAGGTATCGAATTCGATTACACATGCGTTCACTGCGCTTTCGTCTTCAAAGAAAATAATATTGAAGCGATCATGGTAAATTGCAATCCCGAAACCGTATCTACTGATTACGATACTTCCGATCGCCTTTATTTTGAACCGCTCACCGCTGAAGATACAATCGAACTCATCAAAAAAGAAATGACTAATGGCGAATTGCTTGGCGTTAATGTTCAGTTCGGCGGACAAACGCCTTTGGGTCTTGCCAAATTTTTACAAGATGAAAATATTCCCATCATTGGAACTTCGCCGGATATGATTGACCTAGCTGAAGATCGCGATCGCTTCAAACAACTTTTGCAAAAACTTAATCTTAACCAACCGCAAAATTTTATTGCTTACTCAAAACAACAAGTTCTCGATAGCATTAAAGAAATCGGCTTCCCCGTTGTTGTCAGACCCTCTTATGTCCTTGGAGGAAGAGGTATGGCAATAATTTACGATGAAAATTATTTGCTAAAATATCTCGCCGAATATGATGAAGTTTTTGAAACCGGTCCGCTTTTAATCGATAAATTTTTAACTGATGCAACTGAAGTTGATGTTGATGCACTGTGCGATGGCAAAGAAGTTTTTGTCGCAGGAATTATGCAACATATTGAAGAAGCAGGAATTCATTCGGGTGACTCAGCATGTTCAATTCCACCCTACAGCCTCAAAGACAAAATTGTTAATGAAATTAAACACGCCACAATAAAATTGGCTCTCGCCTTAGAAGTTAAAGGCTTGATGAATGTGCAATTTGCCGTCAAAGATGAACAAATTTTTGTCCTTGAAGTTAATCCCCGCGCTTCGCGAACAGTTCCTTTTGTTGCTAAAGCAACGGGAATTGGCATTGCAAAAATCGCCTCGCTTTTAATGATTGGGAAAAAAATTAGCGACTTCAAATTGCGAGAAAAAAAATTCGATTTTTTTTCAGTTAAAGAAGTAGTTTTTCCATTTGCTCGCTTCAATAATGTCGATACTTTACTTGGCCCAGAAATGAAATCCACCGGCGAAGTTATGGGCATCGACAAGACATTCCCCTTGGCCTTTGCCAAAGCGCAAATTGCTGCTGGAGTAAAATTGCCAATTGATGGTTTAGTTTTTTTATCGGTGAAAGATTCTGACAAAAAATATCTTCCCGAAATTGCTCAAAAATTAATCGATATTGGCTTTAAAATCGTTGCCACACGTGGCACCGCAAAATTTCTGGCTGAAAATAATATCCTCTCAACAATTGTAAATAAAATTACCGAGGATCGTCCACATGTCGTTGAAATGATTGATCGCAAAGAAATTTCTTTGGTGATTAATACTACCGAAGGAGCGCAAGCAACTAGAGATAGTTTTTCAATTCGCAGAACTTCGCTGATGCGCGGAGTGACTTATACAACTACGATTTCAGGAGCTCGCGCCTTAGTTGACGCGATTGGAGCATATAAAAATCAAGATTGCAAATTTGAAGTTTTCGCTTTGCAAGATATTCATCAATAATTGTAAATTTAAATATA
>CAILUF010000136.1 GCA_903837365.1 uncultured Alphaproteobacteria bacterium
AATCATGATTTTATAATTTTCAAATATTGCTTAATCCTGTTGATTTTCTAAGACTAATCTAAATTAAAATATTTTTAGTTAAGATAAAATAAATAGCTTAATCCTAAGGAAATTTTTTGATAATTATTGGCAATTCCTGCCGTATTTTTTGATGTATAATTGGTATTGCCATTGGAAAAACTATAATTTGAATTGCCAATTATTAGAGGAATTTTGGTATATTCATATCCTAAATTAATTTTAAAATTATCGTGAAAATTATAGCCAATATTGGTTCCGATATTATAATATTTTCCATTTTTAAAATATCTTTCTACGGTCATTGATCTTTTAACATGCTCATCGCGATCATATGCGTATACTGCACTTGAATATGCGCTATATAAGCTAAAAGATAATTTTTTATTAAGAAATTTTTTATCAAAACCAATGCCAATGTAAGGAATGCGAAAACGCTGATAATAGTTTATGTAATTTTCACTATTAAAATTTCCACTAAGATTTCTAAAGCCAATTTTACAAGTATTGCTAGAGCTAGGTTGCTGATTACATGAATAAACATAGTCTTGGGTTTTGTCTTCGAAATTAAATTCTTGCTGACGAAAACCTATTTTAAAAGAATAATTTTCAAAGAAAGTTGAATTACCATTTATATCAAAATCTTTAATATTAGCTTTGACTATTGATGAAGAATAATGAGTCCAGTTTGAATGATCTTTGTTACCATCATCACCTCCCGGAAATTCAGAACTGCCAAGCCAATCGTAGTCTGACATCTTTGATTTGTAAGAATTATTTTTGGATGTTGCATAGCTAAAATTTATTGAAAATGAATCATCAACTATTACGCCAAGTTTAATTCTAGACATTAAAATATCTTGAAATTTCCACTTTAATTCGCTGATTTTTTTGTTGTTACTATAGACCTCTTCAACTGCTACGCCATTATTATTTTCTAGGGAAGTTTCGAGTAAAATACCCGATTCACGAGATTGGAAAATATTATTTTTATCAATTCTTTTTAACGGGATATTTTCAGCAAAGGCTGTTTTAACTAAGGAAATAAATAAAACTATCGATAATAAAAAAGTAAGTTTAGTTATATTTAAAGAAAACTTATTGCAACTCATTTTAATCTAAATGCTTTACTATTTCTTCAACAACTTTTTTAGCATCTCCAAAAACCATCATTGTATTATCATTGTAAAATAAATCATTACTAACTCCAGCGTAACCTGAAGCCATTGATCTTTTTACAAAATAAACAGTGCGAGACAATGCAACATCAAGTATTGGCATACCGTAAATTGGACTGGTTTTATCGGTTTTGGCAGCAGGATTGGTGATGTCATTAGCACCAATTACAAAAGTAACATCGGTAGTTTTAAATTCAGAATTAATATCATCTAGTTCAAAAACTTTTTCATAATCAATTTTTGCTTCGGCAAGTAAAACATTCATATGACCAGGCATTCTTCCAGCAACTGGATGAATTGCAAATTTAACAGTTATTCCTGCAGATTCTAATTTACGAGTCATTTCTGCAACAGCATGTTGAGCGCTTGCTACTGCCATTCCATATCCTGGAACTATGATTACTGATGTTGAATTTTTCATCATATAAGCAACATCTTCGGGTGAACTTTGGTGAATTGGTTTTTGTTCTTGAGTATTTTCTTGTTGCAAAGGTTGATCGCCAAAAGATGAAAACATAACATTGAAAATTGAACGATTCATGGCTTTGCACATAATATAACTCAATATCGCTCCACTAGCTCCAACTAATGCACCAGTAATAACCAGAAGTTGATTATTGAGTGTAAAACCAATACCACTTGCTGCCCAACCAGAATATGAATTTAACATTGAAACTATAACGGGCATATCCGCTCCTCCAACTGGAGCGATAAGAATTACGCCAATAAAAAAAGATAATAAGCACAAAATAATGAATAAAAATTTTGAGCCAAAAATGCAAAATAGAATTAACAAAGCCAATAAAATTCCACAAAAAATTTTAGCAAAACGCTTGGGATTATTTTTGAAAATTATTAAACGCGATGAGATGTTACCGTTCAATTTTAAAAAGGCGATAATTGAGCCAGAAAAAGTTATCGCTCCGATCACTAAGCCAATACCCATTTCAATCAAGCTGGCATTTTTAATTTTATCATTTTCAACAATGTTAAATGAATTTGGAAACCATAAAGCTGATACTGCAATAAAAACCGCGGATAATCCAACCAAAGAATGAAATCCTGCAACTAGTTGAGGCATTTCAGTCATTTTAACTTTTGTAGCAATGAAATATCCAATTGCTCCACCGATAATTATGGCAAGAATTATTAAGCCAATATTGTGAATTTGTGGAAGAAATAATGTGGTTAAAATGGCAATTGCCATTCCAGCAATTCCAAGGTAATTACCTTGCCGTGAAGTTTTGGGAGACGATAAACCGTAAAGCGATAATATAAAACAAATACCCGAAACTAAGTAAGCCAATGATGTAAAGGTTGACATAAAATAAAATTTAATTTTTATAAGAAACAGATAAATTTAATTTAAAACTAATTACAAATTTAATATTTGTAGATTAACATTAACTATTAACTTCTTTTAAACAATCATGTAAATGGATAATACCAATTAATTGTTTATCATTACAAATAAAAAAACTAGTAATAGTTTTTTTATTCATTAATTCGATTGCTTGGCTAATAAAAATTTCTTGGTCAATGGTTTGCGGATCTTGCGTCATAACATCTTGCGCAGTTTTTTCTAAAAAATTATTTGTTAAATGTCTTCGCAAATCACCATCGGTTATAATTCCTATTAAATGATTTTCTTGATTAACTACGGCACAGCAACCCAAGCGTTTTGAAGTTATTTCCAGCAAAACTTCAGGCATTTTATCACTATATTTTACAATTGGAATTTCATTATTGCGACGCATTAAATCTTTAACTCTAATTAAAGCTGAACCCAATTTACCACCGGGATGAAATAATGAAAAGTTATCGGCATTAAATTTGCGAGCTTTAATTAAAGTAACTGCAATTGCATCGCCTAGGGCGATCATCATCGTTGTTGAAGTGGTTGGAGCATTGATAGAATTAGCTTCTTCAATTTCAGGAATAATTAAGGCAACTGAACTTGCATTGGCAAGCT
>CAILUF010000137.1 GCA_903837365.1 uncultured Alphaproteobacteria bacterium
ATATTAATTAATTAAAAAAATCTTCGATAAGTTGAGAGATTTTTTATTTTCTTGTCCTTTATTTTTAAATTTCTTTAAATAAAAGACAATCTTGTTTTTGAAATTTTTTACTATTTTTTTTATAATGCAACCAAGTTTTTTAATTGAGCAAAATTTTGCGAATTTTATTGTTGCCGGAGTGGATGAAGCTGGAAGAGGACCATTGGCTGGTCCAGTGGTAGCAAGCATTGCGGTTCTTGAATTAGATAATCAAATATTTGGGATTAATGATTCCAAAAAATTAACCAAAAAACAACGTCAGGAAATTTTTGTAAAAATCAAAGAAAAAGTGCGTTATGGAATTGGAGTTGTTGATGAAAAAATAATTGATAAAATTAATATCTTACAAGCAACCAAGTTGGCCATGCTTAAATCTTATGAAGATTTTGTATCCAAATATCAAGTTTTGCCACAAGTGGTTTTGGTTGACGGTAATTTTACGCCTTTTGTTAAAAGTGATTTATTTACAACGCAAATTATTGAGTCTTTGGCGATAATCAAGGGTGATCAAAAAAGTCTATCAATTGCATGCGCATCAATTATCGCCAAAGAAACTAGGGATGAAATTATGCTTGATTTTCATCATCAATATCCGCAATATGGTTTTGATAAACATGCTGGTTACGGTACAAAAATGCATCTTGAAAAAATTAAAGAATTCGGTATTTTGCCAATTCACCGGAGGACTTTTGCACCCATAAAAAATATGTTTTAAAAATATGTTTTAAAATTATTAAATTATTTCGACCGATGTTAATTATATCGCAAACCAACTTTCAAGCAGTTCCAAAGGCTATTGAACTTTTAAAAAATGCTAAAGTTATCGCAATACCAACCGATACAGTTTATGGTTTTGCAGTGGACGCTAGTAATCAAGAGGCTTTAGAAAATTTATATCGTTTAAAAAAACGCGATAAAAATAAACCAATAGCAATTTTTTTAAAAAATGTCGAACAAATAAAAAAACTTTTTATTATTGAAAAAATTACCGCTAAATTAATTAAAAAATTTTTACCAGGAAAGCTTACCATTGTAGCAAAACTAAAAGATAAAACTGAAATTAATTTAGCAAAAAATCTCAACGAAAATGATCAAAATTTTTTAGGTTTTAGAGTTGTTGATAGCTCTTTTATTAAAGAATTATTTGCAAAATTTGATGGGGTTTTAGCGGTTACTAGTGCGAATGTTAGCGGATATGAAGTTTTAAATTCAGCTTCTGAAATACAAAAAAATTTCCCCCATCTAGATTTAATTATCGCTGGAGGTGATGTTGAATCATCGCCTTCAACGGTTGTTAAAGTTGATAATTCGCAATTAACAATTATCCGTAAAGGAGCGATAATAATTCCAGAAATAATTTAAAAAAATTCGCTGTGAATGAATCGCAACATTTAGTTTATTGTTTTTATTTTTTAAACATTGACTTTATGTGATTATTTTTTTATTAAAAAATGCTATAAATAAAATTTAA
>CAILUF010000138.1 GCA_903837365.1 uncultured Alphaproteobacteria bacterium
GCGATTCATTCGCCGTGAAGCAATTCAAAATTATATCTAAATTTGCGTTAGCAAATTTAATTAATAAAAGCGACGAAGCGTGTAACTCTCCAAACCCATCATCAGGAGCGCTAGCGCAGCAATCCCTGTCGTGAATCTTTTTTATAAAAAAAAGATGAAACGTTTATCAACAAACAAAATTCTAAAAAAACAAAATATAATCGTAAATATTGCGATTCATTCGCCGTGAAGCAATTCAAAATTATATCTAAATTTGCGTTAGCAAATTTAATTAATAAAAGCGACTTGGCGTTTCTTACTTTGAATTATTCCTAAATTTGCGTTAGCAAATTTAATTAAAAACTTAATTCGCTTAAAGGCCATTTAGCACGCGGTTTGAAGGTGAGGGGATCGGTTGAATTAATTTTTAATTTTTCAATACCTGCCCAAGCGATCATCAATGCATTATCTGTGCATAATTCTTTTTGAGGAATTAAAATTTTAAAATTATGTTTTATTGATAAATCTTTTAAGTTATTAAAAATAAACTTATTACTAGCAACTCCACCAGTTATTACTAGTTTTAAACTACTTCTGTTAACTTTATTTAACTCTTGACAATTATTAAGAACATTTTCTATACGATTGCAAATTATCTCGCTAATAGTTCTTTGAAATGATGCACAGAGATCGGACTTATCGCTTAAAGATATTTTTTGTGCTGAAGTAAAATGCGAAAATTCTTCATTAGTAATTTTTTCGATAGTTCTTCTTACCGCAGTTTTAAGTCCTGAAAATGAAAAATTAAATTGATGATCGTGATTTTTTTGATCAATCAATGGTCTTGGTAAAGGAAATTTTCGTTGCGTTGAAAGTAATGCTAGTTTTTCGATTTCTGGTCCTCCTGGATAAGGCAATCCAAGCATTTGCGCTACTTTATCAAAAGTTTCACCTAAAGCATCATCTATAGTTTCGCCAATTTTATAAAAATCATTTACACCATAGCATAACAGAATCTGACAATGTCCACCCGAAACTAATAATACAAGAAAAGGAAAATCAACTTGTTGTTCAAGCCTTATTGCCAAGGCATGTCCTTGTAAATGATTAATCGCTAAAAATGGTTTTTTATAAATTGCTGATAAGGTTTTGGCACTGGTCATTCCTACGATTAATCCTCCGATTAATCCCGGACCAGATGTTCCTGCGAATGCATCTATGTCACTAAATTTAAGCTCTGCTTGAGATAATGCTTGTAAAATTAAGTGATCAATTACTTCGAGATGAGCTCTAGCACTCAACTCCGGGATAACTCCACCATATTGTTGATGGATGTCGATTTGCGATTTTATTAAGTGTGAAAAAATTTTTTTATCGCTATCAACAATAGCAACGGCAGTTTCATCGCATGAAGATTCAATCGCTAAAACTTTCATATTTTAGCTAATTTTTATTGTAATCAACGAAGCTATCATTAGCTTTTTCAATGGTTTCAAACCAGTTTCCAGCTTTGTTAGAAACGCTGATTTTTAAAATTGCTAAATTTCTTTGCACTAAGCCATTAGGTAAAAAACGAAATAAACCATCAATTCCTTGATAGCCATTTTTATCACCATTTTTAAAATTAATAAAATCGCTAATCACCGGAGCTTGTCCTTGTTTGCGATTAGTTAATTCGGCAATTAAACCAATCATATCGTAGGTAATTGAGGCGATGCGAGGTGGAAATTTTTCAAATTTACTGTAGTAATAATTTTCAAGATCAGAAAATTTTTCATTTTCAGGAGCTGGAAACCAAGCGTTAATTAAGCTAGAATCAAATATCGATTTATCATCCCATTGCGATGTTCCAAGAATTTGGAAATCGCGTTCATTGCTATTTTGTTTTTTAATAAGCGTAATAATTTTTGAAGCGATTTTACCAGATTCCGGAATCATAATAACTTGCGGATAAATTCGATCGTAATCATTAATCACCAATTCTTTATCCTTTTTTCCTTTAGTTAAATTTTCTGGTAAAACAAAAGCGTTGATTGTTCTTTCAACTACGCGATCAAGGTCTTTGCTGTTAGTATCGTAAAATTCTGAAGTTATAAAATTACCTTGTTTAGCACGAACAAATCTTTTGAGAAGTTCGGTAATAGTTTTGCCATATTGATTGCTTGGAGCAATTACTGCAAAATTTAATTTGCCTTGACTTATTGCATAATTAACAATTTTTTCAACTTGATTTTCAGGAAGAATTCCGCTAACAAAAACTCCACCTTCCTTATCAATTTTGTTAATTAAATTTTGATTATTTGATAATGAAATAACTGCTATTTTATTTTGTCTTGCTAATTTTTCAATAGCTTCAACTGAGCTACTAAATATTGGTCCAATAACGATTTTTATTTTGCGATCAATGATTTCTTTAAAAGCTTTTTCGGTGTCTTTTGGAGTATCTTTTGAATCAAATAAAACTAATTCAATAATGCCATTTGGATCATTGTAAAATAAAGAAATTGTTGCGCAGTTAAATAAGCTAAAACCTAAATCTTTATTTTTACCAGAAAAGGGAAGTAATAATGCAACTTGCACTTTTTTTTGATCACTCTTGATTGTTGGTAAATTTTTATTAGAAAAATTTTCATGATTATTGGGAATCGCAACATTGCCTAAATTACTACTTGCAATATGACTATCAGGTCTTGTATCTTGTGTGTTTATAGCTTTAAATTGCTGAGTAATTTGCTGACATGAGCACAGAATTAAACTTAGTAAAAGCAAATATTTTTTCATAGTAATTAGCGATTTTTATATGAAATTAAGAAATAAAATTATTAAATTTATTTCTTAATGAAGTAGATCTAGATTAATCATTAATTTGTCAATTTCAATTTAATTTAATTTAGCAAGAATGCAAAACTTTTTCTTAAATTCACCAATAAAAGCGCAAAATATATCAAGCGATATTGAGCTTGTAAATGCTTTATACATAGTATCTACGCCAATTGGCAATCTTGGCGATATAACTTTACGAGCATTACAAATATTACAAAAAGTTGATTTAATAATTTGCGAAGATAGTCGTGTAGCTCAAAAACTTTTATCGCAATATCAAATTTTTGATAAAAAATTTTTAGTCTACAATGATCATAGTGATGAAAATATTCGTTTAAAAATTTTAAATTTATTATTGCAAAATCAAAGTCTGGCTTTGATTAGCGATGCAGGAACTCCTTTAATTTCCGATCCAGGTTATAAATTAATTAATTTTTTACGCGTTAATAATCAAAAAATTATTTCAATTCCAGGTGCGTCATCATTAACCGCTTGCATAAGTGTTGCAGGATTGGCATGCGATCAATTTATTTTTCTAGGTTTTTTGCCAAGTACAATTTTACAAAAAGAAAAAATTTTTAAAAATTATAATCGTAATTTTTCATGGATATTTTTTGAAAGTGCTAATCGCTTATTAGCAACTTTAGAATTAATGCATAAAACCCTTGACAATCCTCGTATTTGTATAGCTCGGGAACTTACGAAATTGCATGAAGAAATTGTTAGTGACAATTTAGATAAAGTATTAATTTTTTTTAAAAATAATCCGCAAAAACTAAAAGGCGAGGTGGTGGTGATGGTTGAAAAAAATGATAAAAATTTCCCAGATATTTCTGCGCAACAACTGCAAGAAGCAATAAAATCGGGCATTAAAGATAATAAATCATTGAAAGATATTGCGCAGGAATTGAGTGAAATTTACAATCTTAATAAAAAAGAAATCTATCAATTGGCCTTGCAAATAAAGGACTTAAACCAGTAATACCATTTCCACTTTTAAATGATGCAATTGAATTTTTCAGATCTCGTCTTTGCGCAGCTACATTTCAGTAGCTTTACGCAGACTCGCCTTTAAATTCAAATGCCTGATTTAAAATTGAAAACGGTATAATACAATTTCTACTTTTAAATGATGCAATTGAATTTTTCAGATCTCGTCTTTGCGCAGCTACATTTCAGTAGC
>CAILUF010000139.1 GCA_903837365.1 uncultured Alphaproteobacteria bacterium
AAAGATAAATCTTTGATCAATAGTTTTTGTGGATCATATCCAAAGGCTAGATTTTCAACTTCAACTAGATTTTCTTTACTGTTGAAAACCTTGTGATTAAAGGCGAAATCAAGATTTTGAATATTATCTAATTTTTCTTTTACATCAATTTTTTCAAGCATTTTAACACGCGATTGAACTCGACTTGCTTGACTTGCTTTTGCACCAAAACGATCGATCCATTCTTGAGTTTTTTGACGTTGTTTTTCTTCATTGATTCGCGTTTTTTCGTAAATTTCTTCTTCAGCAGAAATTTTTTCGCGAAGGCCTTGAGTATTTCCCGAAACCTTTTTAAAACTATTGCGATGAATCAACAGAGTATGCGTTATAACGCTATCCATAAAATCGCGATCGTGAGTAATTAAAATTAATTCCCCATCCCATTCACGCAAAAAATCCTTTAACCAACGGATAGAATGGATATCCAGATAGTTTGTTGGCTCGTCGAGCAATAACATTTGCGGTTCAATCAATAATAATTTTGCTAAATTTAATTTAACTTGATAACCACCTGAAAAATTTTTTGGATCTTTTTGCAAGTCAGTTTCGCTAAATCCCAAACCATATAAAATATTTTCACCTTTCCAACCCTCATGTTCGCGATCCGCAGGTAAAACTGAACATATTTCATCCAAAACAGTGTTATGAGTAAAAAGAATATGTTGCTCTAAATGCCCTATTCTATAGCCTCGCGGAATTTCAACTGCTCCGCTATCTGGTTCCAATATTTTCAAAATCAATTTTAAAAAAGTCGATTTACCACTACCATTTCGTCCAATCAATCCAACTTTTTCACGAGGATTAATTATAAAATTTCCTTCCGAAAAAACTTCTCTTCCTGAAAATGAAATTGATAAATCTTTAGCTCTAATCATATTTTAAATTTTTATTTTTTCAACCGGATCGATGTGGATCATCATATCAAATACCGGTAATTGTGAATTTACATTTTTCCTGATATCGTCTACAATATCATGACTTCTTCTCACTGTCATATCGCCATCAAGTTCAATATGCACATCAACAAAAATTGCATCACCCATTTTTCTTGTTCTAAGATTATGACAACCTTTAACTTCGGGAGTGGAAATAATTAATTGACGAATTTTAGCAGTTTCTTCACTTGATGTTGCACGATCCATTAAATCATGCAGCGCATTCCATGAAAATTTAAAACCAGTTTTAGCAATAATCAAGCCAACAATTAGCGCTCCAACAATATCTAAAACTGGATAACCCATTAATGAACCAATAATGCCAATTGCCACCAAAAAAGATGATGCCGCATCCGATCTAGCATGCCAAGCATTGGCAACAAGCATTGAAGAACGCACTTGCGTTGCAACTCTAAGCATGTAACGAAAAAGTATTTCTTTTATAATCAATGCCGAAATAGCAACCCATAAGGCTTGAATTTGAATTTGCGAAGTTGTAGTTGAAAAAATAATTTTATGACCAGCACTCCACAACATCATTATTCCAACACCTAAAAGCGATAATCCTAAAAATAACGAAGCAGCATTTTCAAAGCGTTGATGGCCGTAATTATGATCCTCGTCAGCAGATTTACTGCTATGATGATTGGCAAATAAAACCACAAAATCCGAAACTAAATCGGTCGCAGAATGAATGCCATCGGCAATTAAAGCGCTGGAATGCGAAATAAATCCGAAGAAAATTTGAATAGAAGCAAGAATAACATTGACAAAAGCACTTATCAAAGTGCTTTTCTTAGCAACTTGCCGTTTGTTCACGTCATTAACTAAATCATGATTAATTTTGTTTTCTTGCATATTAACTTCTTAAATAAGTTTTATTAATAATATTAGATTTTGATATAAATTATTTTATTCTATGTTTTTTTATTTGGAATAAATAACATGAATTTTGCCATATATCTTTTAAATAAAAATAAGTACGTAACATGAATACCAACGATTAAAAGCATTAAATTCGCCAATAATTCGTGAGCCTCAGATAATAAATTTTCATCATAATCATCTTTATTTTCATGGCGATCCTTGCGATGATTTTTTTTGTGATCATCGTGATCTTGGGAAGCAAAAGCATTGGTAGATATTTTTAAATCAACAATACCAATTGCCCTGCCCTTATCCATTATTAGTCCTGTAACACTAACTCCAATCAAACAAATCGCTATTAAAAGCATTAAAACTCTACTGATCAAGGGATGAGTAAAAAAATTTGTTAAATTAATTCCTGCAAAGGAAGGATTAAAGCGCTTAAGCGAAACTTGTTGATCACCTGTAAAAGCCCAAATTACTCGTAAAATTATTACCACCGTAACGCCATAGCCAAGCCATACATGAATAATTCCAAACTCTCCAGTTGCGTAAGAAGCGATAGCTAAAATTGCAAGAATTGCATAGTATATTCTGATGTGATGAATGGTTGTCATTTGCTTAAATTAAATATTGCTTGGATTATTTTGAATTTGTGATTTTAGTTTAATACTAATTTTTAAACAATTTTCAAAATAAATTTAAGACATTAACTTCAAACATTCAAGGACTTTGGTGATTTTTAGTATTATAAAAAATTAACTTAAAAATTATT
>CAILUF010000140.1 GCA_903837365.1 uncultured Alphaproteobacteria bacterium
ATGAATAAGAAATATTTAATATTAACATTATATTTATTTGTGAATGCTTGTACAATTTTTAGCAATAAAAACACAGCCGGAACCTTTTTGGTTTATGGAAATTATTGTGGACTTGATTACCCTAGAGCTGGAAGCTATCCAATACCAATTGATAAAACTGATTTAGCTTGTAAAAATCACGATAAATGCTATGATAAAAATGGATTTTTTGATAAAAAATGTGATGAAAATATTATTAGCGAATTGAAATCTATAACGCCAAAAAGTGAAGCTGAAAAGATTGCCCGTCAAGCAATTATCGAATATTTCGAGATATCGCCAAAAATTTAATTAGCTCTTTTTTATTTTTATATTTAAATTAAATTATTATTCTCAAATACAAATCCGCGCAGGAATTCATTAATTGCTAAGGGTTTTTTGCCTTGACGCTGTAGTATTAGTGGTTTTACAATACCTTTATTGCATTGTATTAAAAATTCTTGGTTAATAATAGTTCCTGGTATAAATTGTTGAGAGTCAATATTTACTAATTTTGCATCAAGAATTTTAATTTTTTCATCATTATATAAAAAATAACTGCCAAGTGAACCGCTTAAAGCCTTGATTTGACGATAGATTGATAAAGCATCATTTTGCCAGTTAATTTGACATTCTTGCTTAGATATTTTTGTGGCATAAATGGCTTTTTGATCATCTTGTTTAATGATATTAAATTTTGATATATCGCCATTTTTAAAAATTTTAAGAGTATCTAAAACTGCATTTGCACCAATTTCAGAAAGCTGATTTGCTAGATTTGAGTAGGTTTCGTCACCATTTAAATTAATTTGTTTACGATATAAAATATCGCCAGTATCTAATCCTTGATTCATTTGAATAACATCAACCGAGGTAGTTTTATCGCCAGCAAAAATAGTACGTTGAATTGGCGATGCTCCTCGCCAGCGCGGAAGTAAAGAAGGGTGAAGATTGATACAACCAAATTTAGGAAGTGATAAAATCTCGATTGGTAAAATTAATCCATAAGCTACAATAACCGCAATATCAGGCTGAAGATTTTTCAATTGTTCAAAAATATCCTGAGATTTAAGGCTTTGAGGTGTAAAAACTTTTAGGTTATTTTTAATTGCCAAATCATGAATTGGTGAATTTTTAAGTTGCTGTCCACGTCCTGCAATCTGGGGCTGACGGGTTAAAACACCAACAATTTCGAATTGCTTATCATCTAAAATTTTTTGCATAGTTGGGCAGGAAAATTGCGGTGTGCCCATAAAAATTATTTTCATAAAATTGTTGTTTAAGTTTTTGTTTTAAGTTTTAATATGTAAGAAAATTTACGCCTGAAATTATTTATTAATGGAAGTATTATCCTAAAATAATTTTTAAGTTTAAAGTAATATTAAACTTTTTTTAGATTTAATTTAAGCTTAATTAAAATTAATTTATTGTGAAAAAAATAATCGCCAAAACATTATCAATTAATAAATATTTGCAAAATTTTTGTATTCAAATTATGCAAAAAATTTTATTAAAGAATTTTTCTTTTGCAAATTTTTCTAGATGGTTTTTCCTAGGTATTCTAATCGCTGTAGCTATTTCATTTTTTGATTTATTGACCAAGAAAATAATTTTTAATTTGATTGATCGCAATTTGCAAAATCAGCAAATTTATGCGATAACTGATATGGCTAATGCAAGCAATAATGAATTTAAAATTTTTAGTTTTTTTTCATTGGTAAAAGTTTGGAATAAGGGAGTGAGTTTTGGAATGTTTAATCAGTTAAAAAACAGCGATATTATCTTTTCAATAATTCAAGGTGGTATCGGTTTGATTTTACTATTTTGGCTATATCAAGTTAAGAAACCTTATTTGGCGATTGCTCTTGGATTGGTAATCGGTGGAGCATTTGGCAATACCATTGATCGTTTTAAAAATGGTGCAGTTGCAGATTTTCTAGATTTTCATATTGCATCATATCATTGGCCAGCCTTTAATCTAGCTGACTCGGCAATTTTTATTGGCATTACAATTTTGCTTTGTGATGAATTTATTTTTAACAAAAAAATTAAAAAATGAAAAAAACTTTATTAATTTTCATATTGATTATGATTAGTTTCTCATGCGATAAAAAGCCCGAAGATCCTCTAATTCTTCCGCCTAATTTCGCCGAAGAGCCTGATCTCAATAATCTTGAAAACACTAAAAAAACTACCAATA
>CAILUF010000141.1 GCA_903837365.1 uncultured Alphaproteobacteria bacterium
AAAAAAATTATTTTAAAAAAGTATTTGAAACTAGATTTTAATTAATCTAATTTAATAATTGTATTTTTGAAAAGAAATTTTTCAAACTAATTTTAACCAACAAATGAGGTATTCATGTCCCAATTCAACAACAAAACTTCCTTTGCCAGTAGCGCTTCAAGAACTCAAACCCATGATTCTGCACTTAGAAATTATATGGTTAAAGTTTATAATCATATGGCGATGGCTCTTGGCATTTCAGGTGCTGTAGCTTTTACTGTTTCAAATGTTCCGGCATTAATGAATCTTTTTTTTGGCACTCCTCTTTCATGGGTTGTAATGCTCGCTCCCCTTGGTTTCGTAATGTTTTTTAGCTATAAACTTAATTCTATATCTGCCGCAACTGCTCGTAGTTACTTATGGATTTACTCATCGTTAATGGGCTTATCGCTATCGACTCTTTTGGTAATATATACGGGAGCAAGTGTTACGCGAGTTTTCTTTATAACTGCATCGGTATTTGGCGCAATGAGTCTTTACGGTTACACAACTAAAAAAGATTTAACTGGCATCGGATCATTTTTAATCATGGGTTTAATTGGATTAGTTATCGCATCTTTAGTTAATATTTTCTTAAAAAGTTCAGCTTTGGATTTTGCGTTATCGGTTATTGGTACTTTGATCTTCATCGGTTTAACTGCTTACGATACTCAAAGAATCAAACAAACTTATTATCACTTTGCTGGAAATGCTGAAATGACTAGCAAAATGGCGATATTAGGTGCACTTAACTTATACATGGATTTCATCAATCTATTCATCATGCTTCTTCGTTTCATGGGCGAAAGAAGAAGCTAATATTTTAGATAAAACATTTTACTGCAAATCAGTTTTAATGCGCATATTTTCAATGCAAGATAGTTAGAATTAATTATTACTAACTAAAAATTGTTAACTTTTAGTTATAATTAACAATTTTTATGAGTTACTAATATTTTCTAACTATTTTGTAATTTAAAAAAATCTCAATTTTATTTTAAGAATTTAATCAAAAAAAGTTTCTTGCATTAAAAAATAATTATCATAAAATATTTTTCACATTTTAGTGAAAATTTTCACTAAAAACCAGCTTTAAATTACATTTTTTTTAACTTACTAAAGTTAAAAAAATTTTTGAAAACTTATTTTTAAATTTTAAGTTTAAAAAATTTCAAAGCGTAAAAATTAAGTTAAACTTAATTAAGTTAAATTTGAGTTTTATTTAAACTTTAAATATAAACTTAAATCTTATATTCCTTGGTAGCTCAGCGGTAGAGCAAGTGACTGTTAATCACTTGGTCGGGGGTTCGATTCCCTCCCAAGGAGCCATCTTTAAAAGATGAAACTTTATTTCATCTTTTAAAGATGGCTTAATTGCGAAGGAAAGAGAACCCCAGATGGGTTCGACAATAAGCCGTTCATTTTTCTTGCCAATTTATTGGCTTAGAAAAATAGGCGACTTGCAACTCGAGCTTCGCTCGAGTATTCCCTCCCAATGAGCCAAAATATTTACCACCAAATCTCGCAATCTCAATCTCTCAAAACTCATTTCATGCTTTAACTATAGAAGCGAAATTGAGCCATAACTTTATGTTAATTAAAATAATCAATTGAGTTTTTAGCATAAGGTCTACATCACCAAATCAACTTAGAAACTAAAAAATATATTAAATATGCAAAATAGTATAATTTTTTTAATAGCCTTTACACTCTTTAGCTACATAATAATTTCGCCACCCAGCCTTCAAGAAAAAATCCTATATTTTTCATATTGCCCAGATTATCAACACAACATTTACAGCTGTCCAAAAAATCATAATATCCAATATTCAAAAGATATTTTTAAAGTTTTTCCTAAAGAGCAATTGGTTATTTTTAAAGATCTTCGCGAACTAAAATCATGCATAGTTTTTGATAAAAATAATTGGAAATGTTTAAACGAAATGATGAAAGATGGAGCTTATATTCATTTTCACAGTTATTCACTTGATGAAAAAGATGAAATAACATCTCTACCCATTCATAGCCAAATAACCGTATCTACTTATTACCTTAATTCCTTAAATAATTTTTTTAAGAAAAAATAAAACCAAAAAATTTACTCTTTGTAATTTTTTTGTTGTTGCGAAATAAATTAAAAATATTGCTTTTTAATTCTCAAAAGATTCAAAAAATATAACTATCATTATGTCTTTTTCACTTACTCTCCCTTAAGCTATCAAAATAGATAATAAAAGTTTTTTAGTTTTTTGTAAAATTTCTAAGTACAAAAATTAACCTAGTTACTTATCCTGTCTCAAAACAAAAATCTTTTGTGATTTTTTTTTCGAAAACTAAAAACTTATTGTACTCATCGCTGAATCCGTTTATTTTCTTCCTAGAAATCTAAAATTTTAATTTTATTAAATTGTAATTTTTAACTTATAAAATTTTAATTAATTAAAAAATTAATCATGAAATATACAAAAAAAATTACCGCTAAACACGCCTTTACTTTAATTGAGTTGTCGATTGTACTTTTGATTGTTGGGATTTTAATCACTGGAGTTGTAACCTACTCTAGATTGGTTAAACAGATGAAACTCGCAACAATAAAACAGATTACTAATAGCTCACCTGTTGCAGGAATTAAGGGTTTGTCACTATGGCTTGAAACTACACTTGACAATTCAATTACCGGAACGGTTAATCCGATTAATCCCGATGAAAATGAAAAAATTATTTCATGGAATGATATAAATCCCCAAACTTCAAATCGCGTTATTGTATCGCAAGCAACTGATAGTTTACGTCCAACCTTTATCACTACGGGAACTTTGAATGAACTTCCCGGAGTTAAATTTGACGGTACTCAATATCTCTCAAGTATAAAAGCTAATGCTGGAAATATACCGCTAACGGCAGGAGATGATAGCTTTACATTGATCGCGGTCTTTCAAACCAATGTTAATGGCGGAGTAAATCAAACCATAATTGACCAAAATACCACTAACACTTCCCAGCCCCCTGGCACAAGAGCTTCAATCCTATTAACACTTTTTGGAACTTATGGTTTTTGCGGTGAAGCTGCTGATTACTGGACTTGTCAAGCCTATTACACCAAAACACCTTACATTAGCGCCATAACTGTTAATGATAGCGGTTTAACCAAAGTTTATACCAATAGCACTTCTACTACTTGCTCATCAACAATTAACTCTACCACTTTAAATATTTCTGATGTTGGTTTTTTTGTTGGGGTTACAGGAACAAATACGAGAGATAAAATGAATGGCATAATTCATGAAATTATAATTTATGATCGCGTATTAAATACTGAAGAACTTAATGATGTAATGCGTTATTTATCTAAAAAATTTGCTGTTAAATTAAATTAAATCTTGTTTATTTAATTTTTATTATTAGTTATTTTTAAATTAATTTTTTAATGTCAAAACTATGTCAAACGCAATAGATCTAAATCAATATAATTTAGTTTCACCAAATAGCAATCTCAGTCATGAAAATATGCTTTTCAGTGCTGATAGATTTGGTAATGGTCAAGTTGAAATTGGTCTTTATTCGAATGATCGAGGTCAAGAAAGAATTGCCAAACAATCAATTGGCTCTTGTATAGAACAATTTAATCATGATCAAAAAAAAGATCGATTATCAATTTTATTATGCAAAGGTAATGTTTCAACCAAAGAAAATCAAAGCGGAAATTCTTATCAAGAATTAACTGGCGATAGCCATTGGACAACTTTGCATTTACGAAAAGATCAAGCAGGAAATCTTCATGCATTTTATAGCGATTCTTTATCGCATGATAATAATGATAAAAATACAATTCCAACTTCCGTTATAAGTGCTCTAAATGCTAGCGGTATAGAACCCGAAAACATAAAAAAAATTCAATGCCAAAGGCAACCTGATTTTCATAAATGCGGAGATCATGCCCTTTTCAATGCGTTGGCGATGAATCAATTACATGATTTTACATCTGTTGATCAATTGAATGAAACA
>CAILUF010000142.1 GCA_903837365.1 uncultured Alphaproteobacteria bacterium
ATAATTATGATGATAAAAAAAATATTCAAAAACTTAACATTAGTGGTAAAAAATTTTACGCTGGTGGTTTATTGCAAAGTAAAATTTTTAAACAAAATAAAAAACCTCACCACTCTAATAATTTTGATAATTTGCAAATTACAATAAATCTAAATCGCGTTGAGTTATTGCGTCAAAAATTTTTACGTAATTTCAATTTATTTTTAAATTGTAAAAATGCTTCCTGTCCAGCATTATCAATATCTGGTAATTATGAAAAATTACAAACTATCAATCTACAATCAACTAAAAAACCCAAAGATGATTTTGTGTCAATTAATGGAAGAATTACCGATATTGGCTATCTTTGTGAAGGCTTAGGAATATCAAATTTGATTGCCGATGGTAATACTTTAATTTCTCTAAAACAAAAAAATATTGATAAAAAAATGACCATTGAAGGACATATCGAAATCGATGATGAAATTACTATTTTTGAAAATGAAACGGTAAAAAAATTTGCCTCTGATAATTTATATTCACAAATCAAGGACTCAATATTTTCTAGCAATAAAACTACTTTTAGCTCAGTAAAAATTGATTTTATTTTACAAAAAAAAATTATCAAAATCACTTCATTAATTGCCAATAATTTTAAAATTGGCATTACTTCTAAAGGTGAAATTGATTTATCTTCTGGAGCGATTAATTTGCGCGGAATGATTATTCCGGGTTACATTGTTAACAGTTTATTTGGCATTGGTAAAATTCCTTTGATTGGCTCGGTAATCAGTGGAATACTTACGGGAGGGCAGGGTGGAGGACTATTTGGTTTGCGTTATGAATATGTTAAAAATGCTAATAACAAAGAAGGAAAATTTACTACCAACAAAGTTTCAGCTTTTGTACCTTCAACCATCCAAAATCTTTTTGCGGATTAAAAATAAAAACTCTTACAGCAGATTTAAAAATGCAATATCGCTTCTTGCAAAGCCATCTTGCCAATTGATTTTATCAATTAGTTCGTAAGCTTTTTTTCTTGCATCCTCAAAGCTCGAAGCGCTTGCAACAACATTAAGAACTCTACCACCATTTGCATAAATTTTGCCATTTTTACAAACCGTTCCAGCGTGTAAAATTTTTAGCGAATCGCCATTATCAATACTCAATTGCTCTTCAATAAATGTTAAATTTTTTATTTCACTACCTTTGCGATAATCTTGGGGATAGCCTTTGGCGCAAATTACTACGCAAACTAATTTTTTTTCTTCAAAAAATTTAATCGTAAATTGATTTAAATTTCCAGCGATTGAAGATTCAATTAGTTCAATAAAATTGCAATTAAGGCGAGGTAGAAGAACTTGCGTTTCAGGATCGCCTAGGCGAATATTAAATTCCAAAAGTTTAACATCTTCGCCATTTATCATTAATCCAGCAAATAAAATTCCACAAAATGGCGAACCAATTTTGCTCATTCCTTGCAGAGTTGGTTTGATAATAGTTTCAATAATTTTTGTTTCGAGTTTTTCGTTAATTTTATTTGAAGGGCTAAAACTTCCCATTCCACCAGTGTTTAAGCCAGTTTCTCCTTCGCCAACTTTTTTGTGATCATGAGCAAAACCTAAAGGTAGAAAATTATTGCCATCGCAAATCACAAAATAACTAACTTCAAAACCATTTAAAAATTCTTCGATGATAATTTTTTTGCCAGCTTCGCCAAATTTTCCTTGAAAAATTTCGCTGATATTTTTTTGCGCTTCATCGAAATTTTGAGCAATGATTACACCCTTTCCTGAAGCGAGTCCATCGGTTTTAATTACGCATGGAAATGTAATTTCTTTGATAAATTTTATTGCTGATTTTTCATCGCTAAAGCTTTGATAAAATGCCGTTGGAATATTATTTTCATCGGCAATTTTTTTCATAAAAATTTTCGAACCTTCGAGTTGCGCTGCTTTTTTACTTGGTCCAAAAACGGCAATTTTATTTTTTTGTAATTCATCGACAATCCCTGCGGTGAGAGGTTGTTCAGGACCAACAAATACGAAATCAATTTGCCAATCTTGACAGAATTTGATAATTTTTGCAAAATCAGTTACTTCAATATCCTCGATATTTTTGGCGATCTTACTGGTTCCAGCATTGCCTGGAATTATAAAAATCTCGCAGGGTTGTGCGTAAATTTTTGCTGAATTTTTAAATGCTTCACAAATCGCATGTTCTCTGCCACCAGAGCCGATTACCAAAATTTTTTTTATTGCAGTTTTTGTCATAAGTTTTAAATTTTTTAAAAAAAAGAAATTTTAAATAGCAAATTATAGTCAGCTATGTAGTTTGAATTAAAATTAAAATTTTTAAAGAGTTATTTAATTTGAATTTTTATGAATGTTAAAGAAGGTAGTTTCCTAGGACACACCGTAAAATCTTACGATAAAGATTTACAATCAATTTCTAAAACACTAGACGAGATGCTCGATTTAGTGCTTCAGTCAATTGATATGGTTGCGCAAATGATTAAAACCCGTGATCATGATTTAATTGAAAAAATTACTGCACATGATTACAAAATCAATTCCTTAGATCATTTAATTGAAAAAAAAGTTACAGCGATTTTAGCTTTAAGACAGCCGATGGCTGTGGATTTGCGTTATACAATTTCCTCGCTTAAAGTTTCCTCCAACCTAGAAAGAAGCGGTGATCAGGCCAAAAGTATTATTCGCAAAATTGCTCGTTTGGATGAAGAAAAATTTGCTAGCGATATTGATCAATCACTGATTTCAATGATCGATCTCAGCAAAACTATGGCTAAAGAAGCAATTATCGCTTTCAATAATCATGATCTAGCCCTTGCTAATCTAGTGCTTAAGCAAGATGATGAAATCGATAAAATCTACAGTGATTTATTTCGCATCATTGATCATGAAAATTTTAGTCGCAAACAAGTAAAAGAAATTACCAATATTTTATTCATTGCCAAAAGCTTTGAAAGGCTAGCCGATCATTCAACAAATATTGCCGAGATTGCTGGGTTTGTCGTGACTGGCGAAATCAAATAATATCATTTCCACAATTAAATTTGCTTTGCAAATTTAGCTTCATATTTAAATTAAATTTGCTTTGCAAATTTAGTTACATATCGAATCGTCTCGGGCGAAGTGAGTTCGGCAATCCACGATTATATTTTTATTTAAATTAAATTTGCTTTGCAAATTTAGCTTCATGAAGGCCTGATTTAAAATTGGCTGTGTTTTTTGTATTAAAAAAAATCTTTTAATTAAATTTTAATTGATTAGAATCTCAACTTCTATCCTTATTTTTCTAAGCTTGATAGTCAAATTTTTTAAAAAAATTAAAATTTTAAAATATGCAAACCAGAGAAGAGAAACGCGAAAGCGGACAAATCGCCAAAAAAGATAATAAGGATTTTTTAGATTTTGCCAATAAATTTCCAAAGCAAAATATGGAGCGCAAACCTGATTGGATTCGAGTTAAAGCTCCAAATTCAAAGGGTTATCAAGAAACTAAGGAAATTCTGCGTGAACGCAAATTACATACAGTTTGCGAAGAGGCATCTTGCCCAAATATCGGTGAATGCTGGGAGCAAAAACACGCAACGGTGATGATTCTAGGATCGGTTTGCACAAGAGCTTGTTCATTTTGTAATATTGAAACTGGCAAGCCTGACGCGGTCAATCCTCACGAGCCTCACAATGTTGGTGAAATTGCCAAGGTAACTGGCTTGAAGCATATCGTTATTACTTCCGTAGATCGTGATGATTTAGCTGACGGTGGAGCTAATCAATTTGTTGAATGCATTAAAAGCGTTCGCATTCAAGCACCGCAAACAACGATTGAAATTTTAACTCCAGATTTTTTACGCAAGAATGGTGCAGTTGAATTGGTTGTAAAAGCAAAGCCCGATGTTTTTAATCATAACATTGAAACAGTGCCTGGGCTTTATTCTACTATTCGTCCGGGAGCGCGTTATTTTCATTCTTTGCATTTACTAAAAAGAGTTAAAGAAATTGATCCGTCAATTTTTACAAAATCAGGTTTGATGGTTGGGCTTGGTGAAACTAAAGAACAAGTTCTGCAAGTAATGGATGATATGCGTTGCGCTGATATTGATTTTTTAACGATTGGGCAATATCTTCGTCCAACCTTAAGACATGCTCCTGTAGATCGCTATGTTGATCCAGAGGAATTTGAGTTCTATAAAAAAATGGCATATAATAAAGGTTTTTTAATGGTTGCTTCAAGTCCATTAACTCGATCATCTTATCATGCTGGTGAAGATTTTGAACAAATGCGTTCGCAAAGAAATTCCATGCTTTTAAAAAAGAATTCTGTTTAGAAATTTTAAATTGCTAAAGCGATTTATTATTTTCTAAATGACTTGTACAAACTTTTTTAGCGCAATATTCTTTAACATTGCTTTCGGGAATTGAGTTGTTACTTTGTAGTTTTTTATTTGCAGATTTGGGGGTGATAGTTTGAGAATAATTAAGATCGATTGATTTGTAATAATCAATGGCTCGAGGATTTTTTTTTGTTGCTGATGAGGGAAAATCTCGTGATGATTGGTAATCCAAATAAGAGTTAGTTGTTGCAATCGCAAATGGCATGGTAAGCGCAAAAATAATTGATCGGCTATATTGCAATATTTGCGATTGATCGATGCTTGATTGTGAATTTAAAAATAAGCCAATAGTTAGAAGTCCAATAGTTGTTAAGCCATAGGCAATTGAGCTATTTAATGATTTTTTAATTCTTGCTTCAAGCAAATTTTTAGGTGGTTGAGCGTTTGAAGTTTTTTTGTCTATCATAATTTCTCCAGCAGTGACCTATAATAGGTTATATTATATGCTATTTAGTTTAATTGAA
>CAILUF010000143.1 GCA_903837365.1 uncultured Alphaproteobacteria bacterium
ACAATTTAATTAACTAATATTTAATTATTTTCAATAATATTTTTCAATGCCAAGAATAACCTACAATTCTAAACTCATCAAAGAAACTGGAAAATTTCTATCCAAAACACAAGGAAGAACTAGCCCCATAAGGATAAAAACCTCAAAACAAACCAGTGACTCAATCCAATCTTCCAAGCCACTTAGTTCTAGATCAATTCCAAGAAGAGCAACATCCTCGGAATTTAGGAATCTTATGTTGGCTACAACCCTAGTAACATTAATAACTTCGGATTTAGCAGAAGGTAGAGAAAATCCAATTAATGAAAAAAAATCTGATGATTTTACACCCGATAAATCTAAATTTTATACAAATCTTTCGACTTCTTCTGGGCCAATTTTTAAAGATAATCCTAAGTTAATTTTTAAAAATTCAATCAACAAATATAAAGAAGCTTTTCTTGCCAATCCATCTAAAGCATTAGATTTAAAAAGTTTTTCACCAGAACTTTTATTGGGATTTTTACAAGAAAAAGGTTTTGGTCATTCAAATTCGACAGTTATTACCTACCTAGCCAATTATAAAGATAAACAAGAAAATTTCATAAATTTTTTAAAACATTCCATTTTAAATCGCGATGTTTTTAATTTAATTACCAATCAAGTTGATGTTAGTGGAAGCAATATTTTACATATTGCTTGCGATGCCGGAAATGAAGAGCATGTAAAGGCAATTTTTGATATTTTTGATTCTGCATATTTTACATTCTCTAATAACCTTTACAAATTTGATGCTTATAAATTAAAAAAAGATTTGATCATGAAATTTAATCGTGAAAATCATACTCCATTAATGCAAGCCATTAAAAACAATAATTACTCAATAATTAAACTAATTTTACTTGAAAGCAAAAATGAAGATAAAATAGATTATTCATTTGAAGTTTTAATGCAGGAAAATAGATCTGGAGATAATGCTTTATCAATAGCTTTGCGCAATAAAAATTATCGCTCAATATCATCGCTTCTAGTTAACTTTGATAGCTATAGCGAAGAAAAACAAAAACAAATAAGAGAATTTTTTATAAAAAATGTTAGATCCATATCTGATCATTTTACTTTTTTTATTTCAAACAATAATGACGATAGCATTACTGAGCTTACTAAAATCTTAAAAAAAATAAAATTTGGCAATGAAAATTTAAAAGATTTATTAACGAAATCTTTTAATAAATCACAAGATGCTCCTATCCACTATCTGCAATATTATCAAAAAATTGAATCTATAACGTCATTGATTGAGTTCTTTGATCCTGAAGATATAGAAGATCGACAACGAATAAAAGAAATTTTCTCACAGAAAAATATCCAAAACGATTTTGCTTTAAGTTTTTTATTTAAAATGAATTCTGATGAAAATATTGTGAAAATTATTGAAGTTTTAAAAAGGATGGGATATGAAAATTTAAAATATTTGTTAACGCAACCTTTCATTGAAACTGGCGATACTGCCTTCTCGTTGCTGGCGATTGATGGAAAAAATCAATCGATGTTATTATTAATTTCTGTGTTTGATATCGGGGATGAAACCGATAGAAATCTAATAAAAGAAATTTTTCTAAAGAAAAATAAAGAAGGACTTTCCGCTTTATCATTTTTATCACATAATAGCAATAATTCTATTAATTTTGAGAT
>CAILUF010000144.1 GCA_903837365.1 uncultured Alphaproteobacteria bacterium
CATCTTTAAATAAATTAATTTTTAATATAGTAAATTGATTTTTTTAATTGAAAGCAAAATGAGGCATTTAAAAATTTAGTGTAGCTGAAAAATCGCAATAATATTTGCAAAAAATAAAATTTTTGAAAAAAAATTGTGTATTTTTTTTACGCGAATTGAGTTGGTAACGCTTAAAAGATAACGCTTAAAAGATTGCGATAAATTTTGAAATTTATTAACGACCATCTATGCCAATCCTAGGGCGACCATCTAGCTCCCAAAACAGCTCGCAATCCTGAAGCTAATCCTAAAGCTAATCTTGAAGCATGTGAAGTGCTGGATCCGCTTATTAAAGTGTACGGCGTAACTCTTCCAAGACTTTGTTGAAATTTTTCGATATTTTCTTGCGTACAAACTCTAAACAATCTTCTTCCAGTTTGATTAATTTTGCCATTCACGCCTTCTCTAGCGGTTAAATAATTTTCTTGTTTAGAAAGAATTTGAAAATTAGCTGAAAAAAATTTAGCAATTTCGTGCGCACTTAATCTTTGGTGACCATAATTTGCTATTGCCAAGGTAGGATCAATTTCTTTTAAAGCTTTATCAAAATCTTGGTTAAATTTTTGTTCATCAATGCTTGCGATACCACGATTTTGTGATGCCACTTTCATTACCGCAATAAAAAAATTATCATTAAGTTTACCGCTTTCGAATGAAGCGAGTGTAGCATCTTTAGCTTCTCTTAACATTTGTAGAATTTTTTCTTGCTCTTTTTTTTTGGTATAATTTTTTGAATCATATGTTTCACCATCTTCTAGCTTTTTGTTGTAATCAAATTTAGTATCATGGTTGTCAGGCGATATTGTACGAAATTTGATGATGTTGTTTTTAGAGTCGCAAGAAATCTCAAGCTTGCTATCTGGATTTTGATATTTTTGGGGATTGATATCATGGCAAATTGGATCTAGTTTACTATACCAAAGATTGAAGTGAGCTCCAACATGGTTGTATAAGTATATTGAGTTGCAATCAAGCTCTACTTGAATATCAGGATTATCAATACTATCGCCAACCATTGTTATGATGCTTAGCGACTGACCATTTTCTCCCATCCCCTCAGTTAGTTCTTTAACATATGGCTCAAGCCTAGCTTCTTCGTAACTCGAGGCAAAATCGTTGGCCTTAGCTGAAGAAATATTTTTTTTAGATGCTTCATAAATACTGAGGAATCGATAAGTCCGTTCTATTAAATTTTGAATTTCAGATTTTTTTACTTGATTATCAGCGTTACTTTCAAGCCTCCTTTCCGATTCTTTAATCCTGTCTTCAAGATCTGCAATCTCAAGATCATAATATGCAATCAACTCTTGATGCTTAGGAATTAAAATAAATCTGGCAAGTCTTGTGCAAAGATTGTCATCTCCTCGAACTTGCAACATTTCATTAAGTTTAGATCGATCTAAAAAATTTCCATTATCTGCTTTAGCAGTTCTTTCAATTTCATCAATAAGATCTGCAACTCCTGGATAAATTTTCTTGATATTAGCTTTAAATTTCTCCCACTTTTTTTGATCATTAACGCATTTATTTAATATTCCAACCAAACAAGCATTTAAATAACAGGCACCATCACCACGAATTATTTGCCGATAAGGAAATCTTTCTTTGCTTGAGCTTTCTAATTCTTCGACGCTCGCTTGTGGCGCAGGATATATCGGTGAGGCAATTGGATGTTCTTCATTTGCAGTATATATTTCATTTGCCATATCCTCTGATTCAACAAACAATGAAGTATGAAAAGCACCTCGTTTCATAATTTTAAATTTTAATTTTTTTCAAGAGTAGAATTTTTAAATCAACATTTAATATATTTAAATTTAAAGCGCAACTTAGAAGATAATTGATACGTTAATTGAGGATATGATTTTGTGAAAATTTGCAAAGATAGAGGAATTATCAACCTGAAGAAAATATTCATCTAGTTAATATTGCCTTATCATGGCTTGTGGTTCTTGGCTTTTCTTTATTTCGCCAATAATAAATTTTTTTGTATTAGAATCTTTTTTCAGTTTATTTAAATGAAATCTAAAAATTTCATCAGGAATAAAAGATAATCTTAAGCCAAATTTTTTCTTTCGATCGTCAGCTAATCTTTCATTTCCAGAATATATTCCTTGGCTCTGACATTCTTGCTGAAATTGATAAGAAAAATTAATTATTTTTTTAAAAATCTTAGAATTATTATTTTCCAAATAATCCTTAACTGCTGTATTATTTTTTTGATAATATTCTAAAATTTTTTGTGATTTAGTGCCAATTCCACCAAATTTTTTTGATAAAAAAATTGCCATTGCCAATTCCTTATCACCTAATCCAATCTTTGTTTTTAAATCTTCAATAATCGAGTTGATCTTAGAAAATGGTGATTCTGGTTGACCCTCACGATTTTCTTCAACATATGAATAATTATTATTTTGCCTTCCATGCAATCTTGTAAAACTTATTGAGTGATAGGAATTAATCAATGTTGGTGATGGTTGAGAGCCCAGAGAAACCTGCAGATCGATATTTCCAAGTGCCATTTGAGCAGATTTAAAAGCTTCTTCAACATTTTTTTTCTGCATTTCAATTTGTTGATTGCTTAATTGCAACTGAGCTTCAACACCAAGGTTAGGCTCATTATCAGGAAATGGATTTTCAGCTTTATATGCTGGAATCATAGTGGTGTAGTGACTTCCACTAGCATGAGTTAAGAAAGTATCGCTATGCAATAAATTAACAAATTGTTTTTCAAATGAAAATTCTCTGCAAAAATGTTCAACAATTTTTATTAAAAAATATTGCACATTAGCTTTATCACTTATAATTGCACTGGCAATCTCAGGGGATAAATCAAGGCGTTCTTCGCCTCTCTCCAGTTCTGATGCGATTGTATCAATGTTAACAGCAGTTTGCAAAAAAGTTTCATAACTTTGTTTTTTATAAAAATGTTTATATGGCACTGGTTGGTCATAAATAACAATATTACCATGCGATCCTTCTGGAATAAATTTTTTTAAAAAATAATCATAAAGTTGGTAAAATAATTTTTGATCCCCTACATCATCAACCTCATCTCGCTTTTCAATCAAAGCCCTATGAAACCCCGCAAGCTCTTTATTTTCAATTTCTGGATTAGTTATTTTAATAAAACCCTCAATACTGCTTGAAATTCTTGCGCTTGCCTTATTTTCGAAATAAAATTGAAATAATTTTTTTCTTTGATCTTCATATAAATTACTCAATTGTGATAAATCTTGTATGTTTTCTGAAGCACCTGCACTTGGCATTAATTCATTTAATCTTTCTATTAATTGGGGATTAATTATCTCTAATTTATTTTTTAAAAATTGCGCCATCCATGTCTGATAATAATGCGGACCTTGAGCTTCAAAATTTTCTTGAGTGGGTATTGTAATTTTATATTTATTTGTAAATTCTATATAACCCAATTGAACAGTATTTGTCTTATTACCAATAAAATAATCAACTTCAGATTGCATTAAATTTCTAGGCACCGAATTTATTTGTAGATTTTCTTCACGATATTTTAAAAGTTTTTCTAGGATTAATAATTCAGCTTGCGATTGCCCTGTAATATCTCCTCGATCATTAAAAATTTGAAGGCGATTGCCAGCGGGATTATCAGTTGTATTCGCAAATAACTTTTCATAAAAAGCCATTCTTTCATCAACTGGTAAAAATTTTACATAATTGGCAATTGACCCATATCCGCAATAAAGATTATAACCTGTGGTTGCAACTTGCTGAAATTGAAGATTATAATCATAAGTCGGATCATTGTCAGCAGG
>CAILUF010000145.1 GCA_903837365.1 uncultured Alphaproteobacteria bacterium
CCATTATAACAAAATACTTTAATTTAAAATTATTTAATTCTAAACAGTTTTGATTTAATTAGTTGATTTATTTTTTTATTATCTAAAATATTATAAATCAATTTCTTTTGATGATAAACCTAAAACGCAACTACCTTTGCCAATTATTTGAAAATTTTTTATACCAGAAAATACAAATTCATTAGCTTTTTGACAAGCCAAAACTAAATTCATTTTTTTAGCAATATTTGCTGAGATAGCGCTAGCAAGACTGCAACCACTTCCATGTATTTTTTCAATAGCAATTTTTTGATTGCTAATTATATGAATTTTATTTTCTTCATCAAGCAAAAGATTATGAATTTTATTATCTGCAAAATCGAGATGTCCACCTTTAATGAAAACTGCCTTAGCTCCCAAAACCTTGATTTTCTTGGCTGATTCATGCATATCATCTAAATTATTAATCTGCATTTGGCTTAATATTTGCGCTTCATCAATATTAGGAGTAACAAGAAAAGATTTTTTTATCAGTTTATTTTTTAAAGCTTCAATGGCATTATTTTTTAACAAAATATCACCCGATGTTGCAACCATTACTGGATCTAGAATTAACGGAATATTTTTATTTTTTTTATATAGCTCATCAGCAACTACATCAATAATTTCAAGGCTTGCAAGCATGCCAATTTTTACTACGTCAAAATCGATATCCTCGAGAACTACCGAAATTTGCTGACGTAAAAATTCAAGAGGCATTTCGTGGATTGCAAAAACTTTTTTAGTATTTTGCGCAGTTAAACATGAAACTACACAACCAGCATAAACATCATGCAAAGCGATAACTTTAAGATCAGCTTGTAATCCAGCTCCACCACATGAATCTGATCCAGCAATTACCAAAACTTTAGGAATTTTTTTCATCTAAACTCCGCAAAATTAAGTTTTTCATTTTTGAATTTTACAAAAATATTTTGACCATCCTTGACTTCGCCACGTAAAATTTTCTCTGCTAAAATATTTTCAATTTCGCGCTGAATTACGCGTTTAAGAGGACGTGCTCCATATTGTGAATCATAACCTTTATTGGCTAAATAATGATTAGCAGAATCATCTAAGGTAATTGCAATATTTCGCAATTCTAATCTTTTTGCTAATCGAGCGAATTGCACTTTAACGATGAGATCCATATCGCTTCGCGATAGTTTATTAAAAATAATAATTTCATCTAAGCGATTTAGAAACTCAGGACGAAAATGACTCTTAACAACTTCCATCACTTTGCCATTTACATCTTCAATAATTTTATTTTTTGACAACTCATCCTCATCTTCAATATCCACTTGATTTGTGTATTGTGAACCGAGATTTGATGTTAAAATGATCAATGAATTTGTAAAATCGACAACTCTGCCATGCGAATCAGTAAGCCTTCCGTCATCAAGCACTTGCAATAAAATATTAAAAACATCGTGATGAGCTTTTTCAACTTCGTCAAACAAAATTACTTGATATGGACGACGTCGAACCGCTTCCGTAAGAACTCCACCCTGCTCAAATCCTATATATCCGGGAGGTGCACCAATCAAACGCGCAACCGCATGTTTCTCCATAAATTCGCTCATATCAATTCTTAACATCGCACTTTCATCATCAAAAATAAATTCGGCTAATGCTTTTGAAACTTCAGTCTTTCCGACTCCCGTTGGACCTAAAAACAAGAATGATCCAATTGGTCTTTTTGAATCTTGTAAACCAGCACGAGATCGCCGAACTGCATTTGATATTGCAGACAAAGCTTCGCCTTGCCCAACAACGCGAAGAGACAAAAGCTGTTCCATTTTTAAGAGTTTTTCCTTTTCCCCTGATAAAATTCGATCCACTGGAATGCCAGTAATTTTAGCAATTATTTCAGCAATATCATCTTCACTAACTGCTTCGCGCATTAGATCATCGCCTTTTATTGATTCTTCTAAAATTAATAATTCTTTTTGTAATTCAGGAATTTTACCGTAAGAAATTTCTCCGGCCTTGGCGAGGTTTCCTTCTCTTTGCGCTTTTTCTAATTCGAATTTCGATAAATCAATTTTAGTTTTAATTTCGTTAATTTTTAGACGTTTATTTTTTTGCGTACTCCATAAAAAAGTAAGGTCACTAGATTTTTTTTCGAGATTTAATAATTCATCACTAATTTTTTTTAAACGATCTCTTGATGCTTGATCATCTTCTTTTTTCAATGCTTCGGATTCAATTTTTAGTTGAATAATTTTGCGATCCATTTCGTCCAATTCTGTTGGTTTGGAATCAAGTTCAATTTTAAGCGAACTCGCTGCTTCATCGATTAAATCAATAGCTTTATCAGGTAAAAATCGATCAGTAATATAGCGATTTGACAAGGTCACGGCTGATACCAAAGCGGAATCTTTAATTTTGATTCCGTGATGAACTTCATATTTTTCCTTTATGCCACGCAAAATAGAAATCGTATCTTCAACTGATGGCTCTTCGGTGTATACCGCTTGAAATCTTCTGGCGAGTGCTGCATCTTTTTCGATATGCAGACGATATTCATCAAGAGTTGTAGCGCCAACGCAATGAAGGCTTCCGCGAGCTAATGCAGGTTTAAGAAGATTCGATGCATCCATCGAACCTTCGGCTTTTCCAGCTCCAACCAGTAAATGCAATTCATCAATAAATAAAATTACTCCCGAATTATTTTCAATTTCATTTAAAACCGCTTTTAATCTTTCTTCAAATTCGCCACGAAATTTTGCACCAGCAATTAATTGACCCATATCCAGAGCCATTAATCTCTTATCCTTTAAGCTTTCAGGAACATCGCCATTGACGATTCTTTGCGCTAATCCTTCAACAATCGCAGTTTTACCAACTCCGGGTTGGCCAATTAAAACTGGATTATTTTTGGTTCTTCGCGACAATACCTGCATGGTTCTACGAATTTCCTCATCTCTGCCAATTACGGGATCAATTTTGCCATCACGCGCTTTTTTTGTTAGATCTTGCGCATATTTTTCAAGCGCTTGATAAGTTCCTTCGGCACTTTGTGAATCAGCTTTTTTACCAGCACGAATTTTTTTTATTGCCTGACGAAGTGCAGCAACAGTAACTCCCGCAACTTTTAAACATTTTGCCGCATCATTATTATCATCTTCCAAAATCGCTTGGAGTAAAATTTCTGCAGTAATAAATTGATCAGAATTTTGTTGCGCTAATTTTTCTGCAAGCATCATTACCCTTGCCAATTCTGAGGATAAAGATAATCCAGATGAACCACTTCCATCAACACGAGGAATTTGATCAAGTGATTTTTTAACTTCAGCTTTTAAAATTTCAAAATTACCATCGCATAATTGAACAATTTTTTGACCAAGATTATCCTCATCATCAACAATACCATTTAGCAAATGTTGACAATTTAATTTTTGATGAGACATCGCTAATGCCAAGGTCTGCGCGCTTGATAAAATTGCTTGCGCTTTTTGAGTATATTTTTCGAGATTCATAATTTTAGTGAATTAAATTTATAAAAATTGAACTCTAAACTAGATAGTGTGATTTAAAATTAAAACAAG
>CAILUF010000146.1 GCA_903837365.1 uncultured Alphaproteobacteria bacterium
AATACTAGTTTAATTATTAAATTGGGCAAAATTAAAAAAATTGAATCCTAAAAATTATACCAATCACCATATTTAAAATTAGTAATTAGTATAAAATTAATTAATATACACTACTCCCACACGGCGATTGGTGGTAATGACATTAAAATGGCTTCGGTGTTGCCACCGGTCATCAATCCAAAGCGAGTTCCGCGATCATAAACCAAATTAAATTCAGCGTAAAGTCCACGTTTTTTTAATTGATGATGTCTTTGCTCATCATTAAATTTTTCAAACATGTGACGGCGAACAATTTGCGGATAAATCTCTAAAAATGCCTTACCGACATTTTGAGTAAAATTAAAATCCTTCATAAAATTTTCTTGATCATCGCCGTTATTGAGGTAATCATAAAAAATTCCTCCAACTCCGCGTGCAACTCCGCGATGTTTTATAAAAAAATATTCATCACACCATTTTTTGAATTTGGGATAATAGCTTGAATCTGTAGTATCGCAAGCTTTTTTAAAAGCATTATGAAAATCAGCGGTATCTTTTTGATCTTCATACATTGGATTTAAATCGCCACCACCTCCAAACCAACTTTTTTGAGTAACAATAAATCGCGTATTCATATGCACCGCAGGAACCAAAGGTGAAGACATATGCGCAACCAGCGAAATTCCCGTTGCATAAAATTGCGGATTTTCTATAGCTCCAGGAATTTCTTTGCGAAACTCTTCATTAAATTCACCATAAACTTGCGAAAAATTCACTCCAACTTTTTCAAAAACTCTTCCTTTCATTAAGGACATCTCGCCATATCCGCCATCTTGAGAATTATCAGTTCTTTGCCAATTTTTTCGCTGAAATTTAGCGCTATCTTTAAACGAATTTTTTATTGCAAATTCTTGCTCAATTTTTTCAAATTCAGCGCAAATTAAATTTCTTAACTCTTCAAACCAATTGGCGCAGAGTTGTTTTTTTTCATTAATATTCATAAAATTTTTAATTTTTTTATACTTGATTAATTGATTTTTTTAAGCGAATCTATTTGCCAAATTAAATCCATTTTAAAAAAAACAATTTAACCTTAACTTTAAAAAATGAATTTGAAATCAAAATTTTTACAAGAATTTTTTGATCGCGGATATTTAGCGCAATGCACTGACATTCAAGGTCTTGACAATATTTTAGCTTCGCAAAAAATTAACGCTTATATTGGCTTTGACTGCACTGCACCAAGCCTTCATGCTGGTAGTTTAATTCAAATTATGATTTTGCGTTTACTGCAAAAACATCAACATCGACCAATTATTTTACTTGGTGCAGGAACCACTAAAATTGGCGATCCATCCGGTAAGGACGAAGCACGGCAAATTTTAAATGAGCAAATAATTTTGCAAAATTTATACGGTATAAAAACTACTTTGGAAAAATTTGTAAGTTTTAACGGCGATAATTCAGCAATCTTAGTTAATAATGACGAATGGCTAAACAGCATTAATTATCTTGGGTTTTTACGCGATATTGGTCGACATTTTTCAATCAATCGCATGTTAACATTTGACTCGGTAAATACTCGTCTACAACGTCAACAACCCTTGTCATTTCTTGAATTTAATTACATGATTTTACAAGCCTATGATTTTGTTGAGCTTCGTAAAAAATATAATTGCATTCTCCAAATTGGTGGATCGGATCAATGGGGAAATATCGTTAATGGCGTTGAACTTTGGCGCAGATTAAATGCCGTGGAAAATACTGAAAATTCATCTCCAACAAATCAAAAAGAAATTTTTGGCCTAACTTCGCAATTGCTGACTACTTCTGATGGAAAAAAAATGGGCAAAACCGCTAATGGAGCTGTTTGGCTTGATTCCACAATGCTTAATCCTTTCGATTATTTTCAATATTTTCGTAACACCAACGATCAAGATGTCATTAAATTTCTTAAATTATTCACCGATTTAGAACTATCGCAAATTTCACAATTTGAAAAATTAAACGCTCAAGAATTAAATCCGATCAAAGAAATTTTAGCTTTCGAAACTACAAAAATATGTCATGGTGAAAAAATCGCTAATGATGTTTTGCAAAAATCGCGAGAGATTTTTTTAAATAAAAATACTCAAGCCTTTGAACATAAAATTCTCAATTGTCAAGATGAGGGGAAAAAACTTGTTGAAATTATTTTTGAGATTAATGCTACAGCTTCTAAATCCGATGCCAAAAGATTAATTGAGGGAAAAGCAGTTAAAGTTAATGATAAATTAATTGAAGATATAAATTTATCTTTTAACAAAAATCAACAGTTTGAACTAGTTATTGGTAAAAAGAAACATTTTAGAATAACTCTTAACTAATCTAATTTTTAATTATTAACTTTTATGAATAAAAAACTTATTGGCATTGGCCATGCGATCATTGATGTTTTATGCAAAGTTGATGATGATTTTCTTCAGGATCATAATCTCGTAAAAGGTTCAATGACATTGATTGATTTAGCAATGGTAAAAAAATTATCAAATCTGCATGTAGAAAAAATTTCCTCCGGTGGATCGGTTGCTAATACAATGGCAACCCTTGGTAATCTGGGTGTAGATTGTAAATTTTTTGGCATAGTTGGTGATGATGAATTTGGTGAAAAATTTATTACCGAAATTGAAAAAACCAATTGTCAATTTATTGGCAAAAAAGTTAGTAATCAAACCAGTGCAATTTGCTTTATCCTCATTACTTCAGATGGCGAAAGAACAATGTGCACCTATCTTGGTTGCGCTTCGCAAATTGATGAAAATTTTATTAATGAAAATGATTTTCTATCAACTCATCTCCTTTATCTTGAAGGTTATTTATGGGATAGCCTCAACACCTCAAATGCCCTTAAGAAAGCCATAAAAATTGCTAAAAAAAATAATGTCAAAATCGCTTTTAGCCTTTCGGATAGCTTTTGCGTAGCGCGTCATAAAGTTGATTTTATAAATCTAATTGAAAATGATTTAGATATTCTTTTTGCTAATGAATCTGAATTTTTGGAATTAAGTTCGCAAAGCCAATTTAGTGTTTTGGAAGCTAAAAATTTTATTGACCACGCCTCTATTAATAACCAACAATTTTTATCAATAATCACTAGAAGTCAACATGGATGCTGTATAATTAATAAACAAAACCCAACTCTAGAAATTTCGGTAAAAAAAGTTGAAAAAATCGTTGACACTTCAGGAGCGGGAGATAATTTTGCATCAGGTTGGTTATTTGGTTATTGCCAAAATTATTCCACTACTGAATCGTCTATGTTAGCTAATTTATTAGCTTCGCATATTATTCAACAATTAGGTGCACGATTTAATAAAGAACAAATTTTAAAAATTTTAAATAAGTAACTATGACATTGTGGACAAATGATTCATTACATCAAGCTTTAAAAGAAATTCTCCTTGAGCCAGTAAAGCATAGCAAAGACAAAAATTTACACTCTCTAACAGGCTTTGATGCTGTTTTTATCGATACTAGAAAACCAACTCCTAATTCAGTTTTTGTAGCCATTAAAGGAGAAAATACCGATGGTCATAATTATCTAAAACAAGCTGTTGACGCAGGTGCAAAAGTTGCGATTGTCCATAACATTCCCCAAGATTCTCAAGAATTAGATTTAAATTTTATCATCGTTAAAGATACTATTTTGGCATTGAATAAACTTGCTGAATTCGCTCGCTTAAGAAGCAAAGCCAAAATTTTTGCTGTGACGGGAAGCGTTGGAAAAACTGGAACGAAGGAAATGCTTAAAATCGCTTTTGAAAGTCAAGGTAAAACATATGCCAATACCGGAAATCTCAATAATCACATTGGCTTACCACTCTCCCTATGTAATTTACCTAGTGATTACGAATATGCAATTTTTGAGATGGGCATGAATCATCTTGGCGAAATTGAACCATTGTCAAAACTTACCAAACCTCATCTGGCAGTTATTACCAATGTTGGTCCAGTTCATATTGAATTTTTTAAGGATGAACAAGAAATCGCTTTAGCAAAATCAGAAATTTTTACAGGTTTAATGGTTGGTGGATATGCGCTGATTAATCGCGATAATCCTCATTTTGAATTTCTTTTAAATCGTGCTCGAGCCAATAAAATCAACGAAGAAAACATTATAAATTTTGGCACAAATCATCGCGCTAATTATCAAATTACTCACACCGAAATCAAAAGTTCAAGTCTAACTTTGGTTTCATTAAAATTAAAAAATGGCAAAAATATTTCATATGAAGTTTCTTGCACAAATCAAGCAATTATTTTTAACTCAGCGATTACCGTTGTTGCTTGCGATTTATTTGGTAAAAATTTACAAAATGCTCTTGAAGCAATTAAAAATTATTCCTCCAGTGCTGGTCGTGGAAAAGTTTCGGAAATAACTTGTAATAACAAACATTTAACTATCATTGACGATACTTACAACGCCAGTCTTTTATCGATGAAAGCAGGAATCGAACATGCCAGTAATTTGAAAAAAATTTTACAAAAAAAACGTGTAGTTTGCGCTCTTGGCGATATGCTCGAACTTGGCGATAAATCTACAGAATTGCATTTTAAAGTTGCCAATTATTTGAAGGAATACAGCATTGATTACACAATTTTAGTTGGTCCAAAAATGAAGGAAGCTAGCGCAAATCTTGATGCTAAAACCTTCAGTTCTTTTGATAATTCAATTTTAGCAAGCGAAAATTTTGCAGATCTTTTGCAAGATGGCGATGTCTTATACCTCAAAGGTTCGCGCGGAACTAAAATGGAAAAAATTCTTGAAAAATTAACTAATAAAAGTAGTGATCACTAATCTTTTTTTTGAAAATAATTTATGGCTTAAAGCTTTTTTTTGCCTTACCTCTTCTTATCTTTTTGGTTTTTTTACTATCAAAAAATACATCAAGATGATGAATAAAAAAGCCCTTTATCAGCCCATTCGCCAAGATGGTCCGCAATCTCATTTACAATCTAAAAAGAAAACTCCAACAATGGGTGGAATTTTTATTATCTTGGCAACATTGCTGAGCACCCTACTCTTTGTTGATATTGGTAATCGTTATATATTAACAATTCTTGTAGTAATGTTTACTTTTGCAATTATTGGCCTTATCGATGATCTCCTTAAAGTTATATACAAAAATACCAATGGCTTTCGCGGATCTTATAAAATTATTATTCAATTTGCAATTATTGGTACGGCATTTTTATGGCTAGGAATTATCGATAAAATTCATCTCAATAATCAAATTTCATTACCTTTTTTTGATTATCACTTAACGCTTCACACCGTTCTTTATGTGCTTTTTGTAAATTTTGTAATCGTTGGAACATCCAACGCTGTCAACCTCACCGATGGTCTTGATGGATTAGTTTCAATTCCTGCAATTATCAATCTTGCTTGTTTAATTCTGATGATTTTTTGTATCTCAACTCCAAAAATTGCCGAACACTTAAATCTTACGCAAATTAAATTTAGCGGTGAAATAATTTTCTTTTGCGCTTGTATGATTGGAGCAATCTGCGCATTTTTAACTTTTAATTTAAAACCTGCCAAAATCTTCATGGGCGATGTTGGAAGTCTCGCAATTGGCTCAACTCTTGGATTAATTGCCATAATCATTAAGCAAGAAATAATTTTCTTTATCATCTCTCTCGTTTTCGTTGCGGAATCTTTATCGGTTATTTTACAAGTAACTTCTTTCAAATTACGCAAAAAAAGAATTTTTTTAATGGCACCACTTCATCATCATTTTGAAAAATTAGGATGGGCAGAAGCCAAGGTGGTCAAGGCTTTTTGGGCAAGTTCTTTGTTTTTTGCTTGCTTGGGTATCTTACTTTTTTTAATTTGACCCTTAATTTTTACTAGATATAATTATTTTAATTATTTAACAATAAAAGTTTTTTATTTAAATAATTACCTTTTGGCAATAAGTAATTTATTATACTAAAACATAAACCAATAAATTAAAACAATTAGTAATGGCTAAAAATAATCGTGTTTATCTATATGATTCAACCCTGCGTGACGGTGCCCAAACTAGTACAGTAAATTTTTCAGCGCATAATAAAAATACCATTGCCGAATTACTTGATGGGCTAGGAATCGATTTCATCGAAGGGGGATGGCCAGGTGCTAACCCTACTGATGATAAATTTTTTTCAGAATTACCCAACTTAAATAAATCTCAATTTGTAGCTTTTGGGATGACTAGAAAACCAAATATTCTAGCCATTAACGATCAAAATCTTAATACTGTAATCAACAGCAATGTATCAACAATTTGTTTGGTTGGAAAATGTTGGGATTTTCATCTAACCAACGCACTCAACGTTTCATTGCAGGAAAATTTAGCAATGATTTCAGATTCAATCCAACTTATTATTAAGAAAAAAAAGCAAGCAATATTTGATGCTGAACATTTTTTTGATGGCTATAAGGCTAATCCCAAATTTGCTATGGAAGTAATTTCAACTGCTTATCAATCAGGTGCTAGATGGATTGTTTTATGCGATACTAATGGTGGATCTTTGCCCTACGAAATTCACGATATAGTTAGCGAAGTTACTAAAAAAATTCCCGGTGAAAATCTTGGCATTCATTGCCATAACGATACTGGCAATGCCGTGGCAAATTCATTAATGGCAGTTAGAGCTGGAGTTCGCCAAGTCCAAGGAACAATCAATGGTCTTGGTGAGCGATGCGGAAATGCTAATTTAATTTCGATTATTCCAACATTGATTTTAAAAATGGGTTATGATTGCAATATCAATGAAATTCAACTTAAAAATCTCTTTAAAACTTCGCGCTTTCTTGATGATTTACTCAATAAAGAAGCGGACAAATTTGCACCTTATATTGGCAAATTTGCCTTTGCTCATAAAGGAGGATTACATGTTTCGGCAGTTCTAAAAAATCCACAATGTTACGAACATGTTGATCCGCAATTAGTTGGTAATCATCGCAAAATTATGGTTTCAGATCAGGCAGGAAGATCAAACATCGTCAATCGCTTAAAGGAAATTGGCTTAATTAAGGATGCTGAAAATTTCGGCGATAAAATTTCTGATTTAGTTAATAAAGTTAAGGAACTTGAAGCGATGGGCTACGCCTATGATAGTGCTGATGCAAGTTTTGAAATTTTAGCAAAAAAAATTCTATCGATTGTTCCGAATTTTTTTGATGTTATTAGCTTTCGCGTTGTTGATTCACGTACTCAAAATAAAGATCACAAAATAACTACTATCGCTAAAGCAAATGTTAAAATCAAAATTGGCGATAAAAATACTCTTAGCGTTGCCGAAGGAATTGGTCCAATCAATGCTCTTGATAAGGCTATAAAAAAATCCTTAACAAAAAAATATCCGCAACTTAAAAACATAATTTTAACCGATTATAAAGTTCGCATTCTAAATCCATCGGATGGTACATCAGCACTAACACGTGTGCAAATCGAATCGCAAGATAAAATCACTGGCAAAAAATTTACCACTATCGGCGTTTCAAAAAACATTATCGATGCTTCATTCATAGCCCTTCACGATAGTTTAGTTTTTTATTTAATTCACAATTAGACAATTTTTTATAAATTAGCTTGTAGTTTCTATTGGTTTATTTAGAAAATAACGTAAATTTTTAATTAATTTACAAAATATGTCACAGCCTTTTCAACAAATATTTACCCCGCCAATACCAGATCAATCCTCCGCAGAACAGCAGCTTTTTAATTTTATGAATAAAATTAACCAATGGTTAAAAATCGAAGCACAAAATAATCCCAGTAATTTACTTAATGTTCAAAATGCCACCAGATCAATCAATGAATGTTATTTAAAAAAGCAAGAAGTTTTAATATTGACTAATTTCCAACTTTCAACACTTCCGCCAGAAATCAAAACTATGGTTAATTTAAAAAAAATATATTTAGATAATAATCTTTTTGAAAAAATACCATTAGAAATTTTTGGCTTGATTAACCTAGAGCTTCTAGTTTTATCATCAAATAGGCTCAGTGAATTATCACCACAAATATCGCAATTAACCAGATTAAAAGAATTATATTTAGAAAAAAATCTTCTTAGAAATCTTCCAGTTCATGAAATAAAAAAATTGAGAAATTTAAGACAATTAAGTATTTCACAAAATTTTATTGAGGAGAAACCTAAGTTAGATAGGAAAATTAGATTATATTGCGATGGCAATCCTTTTTTAAAAAAAACATTTTTAACAAAATTAATAGAGCAATCGCAATTTAATAGTGAAGAAATGCAAACTGCTTTTGGAATCGTTTTGGGTTATAGTAAACCACAAAATTATTTAAGTTCTTTTGGCAAATTTTATATTTATAATGATGAAAAACTTGAATCAAGATTTGAAGTTTTAACTATATTTTATAAAGAACTTGAACCATTTGATACAAGCCCTAAGGCTTCTGAATTGGTTCCTGAGTTCATTTCGCTATTTAATTATCTTGAAGAAACATTTTGGTGGGACAAAAATACTGAACATGACAAAATAAATTTATCGCGAGAATTAATAACGATCACTTCAGAAATTTTTGACAGAAGAGATAATATAGATTTTTTAATAAAAATTGAACAAATAGTTTTGAATAATTTAAAAAAAGCTCCCGAAATATTGACGGAAATTGATTCCAGAATCAAATATGAAAATGGTAATGTTTTAGTTATTTTATTTTTAAAAAATTTATGCTCCTTAAAAAATCTTGCCGATTTGTCTCAAATGACTAAAGAATCAGAACGACAAATCTTCGCGCAAGAAAGTGCTCTTGATCCTAGAGAATCGCAATCCAGAGAACTTGATCGAAGAGAATCGCAATCCAGAGAAGATTATTTAAGAGATGTGAGACCAAGAGCTAATTCACAACCTTACTTATATTCTTCAGCGTCTTTATATGCAACGCCAGCCGAAAGCCCATCTTTTTTAAGAATATCTACGCCATTGCGATCTTGGGCACCATCGCCTGCCCCACTTCCTGCACAATCTCCTGCTCCATCGCCATTGCCGATTTCTTCAAATTCAAAATCGTTGCAATCATCATCCTTAACTCCATCAAGGCAGTAAAATCTTAAAAAAAATAGAAAATTTTTAAA